>CAYORP010000053.1:0-3504 GCA_964406415.1 uncultured bacterium | reverse complement strand
GGTTGTTCTTATGCCTATGCGCTGCGTCTGAACGAGCAGACAGATACCGACTCGGTTCTGGCAGTGGACAAGGCAAGAGCAGGGGGCGAACTGGGTGATGCGTGGGCAAAGGCTAACCTGGACACTGGAGCACAGGGAGACATCAACCACAAGGCAGACGGCGTCAATGCGCTGTTCTGCGGCGGTCACGTGAAATGGATTCCCAAGGGCAAAGCAGATGCGGGTGGCGATTTCCCGAACGCAGCATATCCAACCGGTGCCTTTGGCTGGGTAAAGAATCCGTAATACACAACAAGAAGACAAAAAAAAGAAAACCCCGGAGTAAATCCGGGGTTTTCTTTTTATCCCTGAATTCTCAAGGGAACTACCTATTTGTTTGTTGACAAATCTGTAGTTATAACCTACAATCATCATTGGGAGAGAGAAAGAGAGGAGGCGATAAAATGTCCACAATGCAAGAAAAGGTTGTTGTAATACCAATGGAAGTCTTTGAGACAGCAGAAAGCAAAGAGGACTTAGAAGACTGGCTTTTAAGTCAGAACGCTGACTTTATAAGAAGGATGAGAGAAAATAGAAAAGATGACCTGAATAACAAAGGCAAAAACTGGGAAACGGTTAAAAAGGGATTATGTATAAAATAATTCTTCTGCCCGATGCAGAAAAATCTCTACGTAAGATTGATAAAACCTACCTCAAAAGGATTACCCTGAAAGTAGACTGGTTAAAAACACGTGCTGATAAAATAATACACCATCCTCTGGTAAGTCTACCAGAAGACTTAAAAGGGCTCTGTAGAATCAGGGTGGGGGACTACAGAATTATATACTGGGTATACCACAGGAACAAAACTATTAAGATATATGAAATAGAACACCGCTCAAAGAACTATGGTTCCTTAAGGTAAGGAACATTACAGTTGTAACAGTGGGATTTATCCCACAAATGTAGCGGTGTTCTCTCAAATCCCCTTTAACACCCCTTTGACAAAGGGGGAATGAAAGGGGGATTTTGGTAAAAGGGAACAGGAGAAGTGATGATAAATACAATAAAGACCTATTTTCTGCTGGGAATTCTGACGGTCATCTTTGTACTTATCGGCAGTTTCTTTGGAAGAACCGGAATGTACATAGCGTTTTTTATCGCACTTGCAATAAACTGGTTTTCCTATTTTTTCAGCGACAGACTGGTACTTGCCATACACAGGGCGAAGGAGATAACCTATAACGATATGCCATCTCTGCACAATGCCGTTTCAGAACTCACGCAGAAAGAAGGTCTTCCAATGCCCAAACTCTATCTCATCCCTTCGGATACGCCCAATGCCTTTGCCACAGGGAGGGACCCCAAGCACTCTGCTGTTGCGGTAACCTCAGGTATCCTGAACCTTCTCACCGAGAACGAACTGAAAGGGGTACTATCACACGAACTCAGTCATATCAAGCACAGGGACATACTCATTGCCACCATTGCCGCCACCTTTGCAGTTGCAATAACGATGCTTGCACGGATGATGCAGTGGGCGGCAATACTGGGTGGCGGCGGTGACGACAACAGAGGTGGAAATGTTCTGGGACTTGTGGGTATGCTTGCATTTGCAATACTTGCTCCCATAGCCGCAATGCTCGTGCAGTTTGCAATATCCCGTTCAAGGGAGTACCTGGCTGACGAGGGAGGAGCAAGGATGACGGGAAGGCCGGGGGACCTTGCGGATGCGTTAAGGAAGATTTCCGCAGGGGTCAGCCGTGCTCCTATGAGAAACGCCAACCCTGCCACCGCACATATGTTTATCATTGCACCCTTTTCCGGGAAGGCAATGCTTGCGCTGTTTTCCACCCATCCACCTGTTGAGGAGAGGATTCGCAGACTGGAAAATTTAGTCTTTTAACTTCTTGTTGTGGAAAAGGTATCCTGACGCCTCCCACAAACCTAATGAATTAAACTATCTCATATTGATTTTTGCGAGGGTTACCTCGGAACGCGCCCTCTCCAGCATACTGCGGACATAGTCAACCTGCCTTCTCAGAGAACGGGTGATGGCATCGGTATACTGGAAGTTTAAGAGGAAGAAGTATATGTCGTCCATTATCCCGAGCACCTTCTCGCACTGCTGAAGGTTACCCTTCCTTATCTCGTCCAGCATATAACGTCTCAGTTCACCATTGCTCTCGCACAAACCGTGCAGATAACTCTTGTAGTCAAACCCATATTCGTCAGGGAGCGGCATCCTCCCATTCTTTATGATGTTAAATGTGACAAAAGATTCAACAAGTTCCTTTTCTGCATTGTGCAGAAAACCCGCGTACATTATCTCAGGAAAACCTTTCAGCAGGTTCCTGACATTTTTAAGCAGGGTAAGCGCCTCTCCCATCTCTTTTTCCGCCTCCTGGTATTGCCGCTGGTGTATCTTCTTTATTGAGTCTGCTGAGAGCCTGCCTATCTCTCTGGACATTTTAAGGGCTCCTTCTCTAATCGCATCTTCCTTCTCAAAAAATACTTTCAGTTTTTTCTCCAGTCTTTTCATCCCCTCTCCCCCGTTCCATGCCGGGGATGGAACGCACCACCTTCCGTTCCATCCCCGGCATGGAATCTTGTTTTGTAGTGTTCTTTCAGTTCTTTTTCTATCGTCCCTCTGTTGACCTCTCGCCCATCTTCCTTCTGCTCCTTCCCCGTCTTCCTCACAGGAGGGACCATAACAGACAGAAATTCCGCAACGCTCATCACCCGGCTGCCGAGCAGACGTCCGCAGTCCTGCACCCCTCTGTCATCAGAAACAACCGTCTTTGTGGAATTGTTTTCTGGGTCTTTTTCAAGTTGTTGTCTTATAACCTCGTCTGCAGTTATCTCATATGAAAATAACATCCGTATCTTCCTGTCTTTCAAGAAGATGCCTGCAGAAGGTGGAAACCCGTCAAATACAACATTAAAGATAACCGAAGGGTGTTTCTTTTTGTAGTTCAAGAGAAGATTAAGGAGAACGTCCCGCGCGTAGTCCATAGACCTGCTGTGTTCATACTTACTGATGTAACTGCACTTTATGAGGTTGTATGCATCAATTATGTATTCCATCATTTAGCCCCTCACCTTTATCCTCTCCCCTCAGGGAGAGGAGATAATTGGATTGCCCTCACCTTCATCCTCTCCCCTCAAGGGAGAGGAGATAATTGGATTGCCCTCACCTTCATCCTCTCCCCTTAGGGAGAGGAGATGTCTGGACGGACTCCATCGGCTTTGAGGGCTTTTTTGCACTTGGAGCAGATTTCTGTGCCGGGGGCAGTGCCAACCTCAGGGAAGTGAATCCAGCAGCGCTGACATTTTTTATAGGAGGTTTTTTCCACGGTTATCTCTATCTTTTCACCCTCACCTTCATCCTCTCCCCTCAAGGGAGAGGAAATAATTGGATTACCCTCACCTTTATCCTCTCCCCTCAAGGGAGAGGAGATAATTGGATTACCCTCACCTTCATTCCCTCCCCCCCAAGGGGGGGGAAAAAATAGAATAACCCCC
>CAYORP010000052.1:0-7324 GCA_964406415.1 uncultured bacterium | reverse complement strand
TCCCTTTGGCATATATTAAACACCCATAAGAAATTGTTGTCAAATTTATTTTTTGAGGTCTCTTATTATGGAGGTTCTGGTTATCCAGGGATGTTTTATGAATGAATGTCAAATGATTGGTTCATTAAATTTTTTTTGGATAATAAAATTTTATAAGGGGATTTTTATTGTCGGCTTTGTATTTTTTGCTGGTAACCGCTTTTGACGTATTCTGCAACAGGGTCCAGAGGGAGGTCTTTTTCCATTCTTGCCTGTGCAACAATCGGTCTTGCGTCAGTATTGATAAACCCATCATTGGATATCCTGTTGGCACATATTATTTCGTCTTTTTCGCGGTATTCATACATCTTTTCTGTATCTGCAAGAACGGCCTTGGCGAGAGATAACTGTAAGGAATCTACTGAATGAAGGAGTGCGTGTATCCTGTTTTCTCTTCCGCTTGCCTGGTCTATCATATACGACCAGTTTTTCCCCTGTTTATTTACGACCACGTCTCCCCTTACAAGTTCGTAGAATATTCTTGCCATTTCCTGGTTTGGCTCAACAGCGTGGTCATCATCAGCGGCATACCTTGTGTTGAAATGAAAACCGCACTGCATATTCTCCGCTATAAGCATCGCCACTATCTGCTCTATGTTCGTACCGTGGTGGTGGTGTCCGAGGTCTATGAGGACCCCTGCATTATTTCCAAGAGATTTTGCGAGTATATAGGATGTACCCCAGTCAGGTATGGTGGTGCTGTAAGTGCCGGGTTCAAAGACCTTGTATTCTATGAGTATGTTTACCTCTTCAGGGATTGATTTGTAACATTCACGCAGGGATTCTTTCATTCTGATGTAGGTATCACTCAGGTCAATCTGTCCGGGATAAAGAGAACCGTCAGGGAACCACAGACTTAATACCCCGTTTCCGAGTTCCTTTGCTATTTTCCCAGCGAGTATAGTCTGTTCAATATATCTTTCCCTTGTTTCTTTTACGGGTGAAGCAAAACTTCCTGTTTCGGAGCCTTTAAGAAAATATGTGGGATTGATTGCACCGAATGACAACCCTCTTGTTTCACATTCATCCCGTACCTTTAAGGCTGTGTCATAGTCTCCTTCCATCCCGTCTTTTGAGAAATCCCACAGTATATGAGTGGCAATCTTCGGGGTGGCACCTGTAATTTTATTGATGAAAGCGGCATCTTCAATTTTCTGGTGAATGTTTCTGGCACATCCCGGTGGGGTGTAGTCGCCAAATCTTCCTGCCCCGAAAGGGCCGAGAGCCCAGGAAGGTATCTCTATCTCAAACTTTTTTACCGATTCAACCGCTTCCTTTACCTTTTTTTCTCCGAACTCATCAGTTAGATTTTTCAGACCGTTATCAATCCACTTTTTCTCCATTTTTTCCCTCACTATAGAGTTATACCTTGTTGCCTCCCCCTTAGAGGGGGGAGGCGGATACTTAGTTTCAAAATAAGTACGGTGGGGGTGAAAAAGAGATAAATCGTAATCCCCTCACTGTAAAGGCAGTAATAAGTTGTTAGTTGCAAGAAAAAAATTCAGACTAAAAACTCTTAACTTTCAACTAATAACTGCTTTAAAAGGTTTGGAGTAAAGGGGAAGTTCGTAAGCCGGATTCTGTTTAAGCGGTCATTCATCTTGGTCCGAAGTTGCCTTCGGATTCATGCGGTCAACCCGAACCTAAGGGCAGGGGCCTGTAAGTTCTGCTTGACCTTGCTCCGGATGGGGTTTGCCTTTGCTCCTGCAGTTACCTGCAGGACGGTGAGCTCTTACCTCGCCATTTCACCTTTACCCTCCTACGACATGTGTATCTTTGAATACTGCCGAATCAACGACAGCAACGATACGGCTTCGGAGGGCAGTATAATTTCTGTGGCACTTTCCAGTCCTTTCAGACTGTTCCTGTTAGGAGCCATCCTCCCTGCTGGAGTCCGGACTTTCCTCATATTTTCATACGAAAATACGCGGCCGCCCGACTTCCCCTCTATACCTGAACTCAAAATTCTAAACTCTAAATCCGAAATAACTTCCCATAGCGAATAAATATTGCAGATTAAAACAAATCACCTTTTATATGTTCATTGGCAATCTTGTCTGCCTCTTTGTTTTCTTCCCGTGGAATATGCGTGAATACTACATTATTATACCCGGAAACAAGCCTGCCGGCTATAAAATGAAATTTTTGTAACCCTGTGTCTTTAACCTTATACCGTCCCTGCATCTGTCTGACAAGGAGCAAACTGTCACTTTTTATCTCAATCTGTTTGGGTTTGTAATGAAGACAGTCAATGAGTGCTGTTATAAGAGCGATATACTCGGCGGTGTTATTTGTTGCATTTCCTATAGGTATACCTGTTTTTTTTAAGAGTGATTTGCCGTCAGAATATACAATAATTCCTATTGATGCCTTACCGGGGTTTCCTTTTGAGGCTCCATCAATATAAACAGTGATTTTGTCCATCAGTAAAGTATTCTGCTGCAGTTTTCACACTGAACGATTTGTTTTTTTGCCTTGACTTTTTCTGCCATATAGGTGGGAACAAAGACCGAACAACCCGAACAACTTTCTCCTTCAAGTTTGCATATAGCAATACCGTCTTTTTTACTCTTCCGAATTTTTTCGTAAAGCGTATAAATCTCTCTGTCTATATCAGGAACCAATTTTTCTCTCAAAGATATTTTTTCCTGCAGTTGTACACGCATATCCTCTATTTTTTTGCCTTCTTCCTGTACCTTATCTTCAATCTCTGTTTTTAATCTGTCTGATTTTGAAGAGAAATCTGCGAGTTGTTTGTTCAATTGTTCGTCTTTTTCCATCATTAAAAGGAGGGTATCTTCCAGCCCTGATTTTTTCTTTTTCAGGGTTTCTATTTCGGATAACAGAGAGGTATATTCCTTGTTTGTTTTTACCTCATCCAGACTTTTCAGGAGTTTCTTTGTCGCCTCTTCATTTTCCTGTATCTCCAGTTCCTTCTCTTTCCTTTCCACCTGAAGTTTCTTCTGTTCCTTCTTTAACACTGTGATATCCTTGACGCTTGATTCAACGGATTGTTCCATCTGCTTTTTTTGGATGGGGTAATTATTGACTGTTTCTTCGAGGGCTTTTATTTCGTTATCAAGTTCCTGCAGTCTGACCAGTTTTTCAATTTCTTCTGTAAGCATAGGCAACAATGATAAACCATATTTTTGTTTCTGTCAAAATTTTTTATATTAAGGTTTACGGGTTTTGCGTGGGTATGTGACCTCAACCGTTGACTTTATCCCTCCACGGGGGGTGAATTCACCTTTTATTTTACACCACTTCGGTTTACATGCATCTACAATGTCGTCAAGAATTCTGTTTACCGCATTTTCATAAAATATTCCGAGGTTCCTGTAGCCCTGTACGTATAATTTAAGAGACTTGAGTTCTATAACAAGTTTTGCCGGTTCATATTCAATTGTGATTGTTCCGAAGTCAGGCTGTCCTGTTCTGGGACAAACCGATGTGTATTCAGGTATTACTATTGTTATAGTATATGCCCTGAATTGATTTGCAAAAGAATTTATTTCGGGAAGTTTTACATCCAGACCATCTCTTTCACACTGTCTGTATTCGGATTGATTTTTTTTGTTCACTTTTTTTGTTTTACTCAAAATGCAATGTCAAAAGAAGTAAATTTACCCGTGTGTGGTTCATCAGATTTATTGATTTCCGAGATGTTTTTGCCGAGATATCCGCTGCGCATCTTTTGCAGAAAAGAAATGAGGTTAGACTCTTCGCCCTCTGCAACTACTTCAACCCTGCCGTCGGCAAGGTTTTTTACCCATCCATATACTCCTGTTTCTTCCGCAATCTTCCGGGTGTACCACCTGAATCCAACCTGTTGGACATAACCTCTTATGTATAGATGGTATCGTTCCATTAATGCTTTATAGAGGAGACCCTGTCGTGAAACAGGGTCTCCTCTTACATTCATTCCCCTTAGTATTCAGGATAAGGTGGCGGTGCACCGGCTCCTGGACCTGCTTTTTCTTTCTTTTCAGGTATTTCTGTTACGAGTGCTTCCGTAGTGAGTAGAAGAGCCGCCATACTGGATGCGTTCTCAAGGGCTGACCGTACGACCTTTGTCGGGTCAACTATGCCTACCTTTACCAGGTTTTCATATTTGTCCGTTTCTGCATTGAATCCAAAGTTTTCTTCGGCGGTTTCCTTAACCTTTTGTGCCACAACTGCACCGTCAAACCCGGAGTTTTCAGCAATCTGTCTGATGGGAGTTTCAAGCGCTCTCTTTACGATTTTTGCTCCAGTGTTTTCATCCGGGTCAGCAAGTTTAAGTTTTTCTATTTCTGCCTGGCATCTTAAAAGAGCAACTCCACCGCCGGGAACAATGCCTTCTTCTACTGCGGCTCTGGTAGCACTGAGGGCATCCTCTACCCGCGCTTTTCTCTCTTTCATATCTGTCTCAGTGGGTGCTCCAACGTTGATTACGGCAACCCCGCCTGCCAGTTTTGCAAGACGTTCCTGCAGTTTTTCCTTGTCGTAATCAGAGGTGGTTTTTTCAATTTCGCTTCTTATCTGATTTACGCGTCCCTTTATCTTTTCCTCCGTTCCTTCACCTTCAACGATTGTTGTGTTTTCCTTGTCTACGATTACCCTTTTCGCCTTGCCGAGCATACTCAGGTCAATGTTCTCAAGTTTCAGGCCGAGTTCCTCCATAATTGCCTGTCCTCCGGTGAGAATGGCAATGTCTTCCAGCATTGCCTTTCTCCTGTCTCCAAATCCAGGGGCTTTCACCGCACAACAGGTGAAGGTGCCTCTGATTTTGTTGACAACAAGGGTAGCAAGAGCTTCGCCTTCTATCTCTTCAGCAATTATAAGCAAGGGTTTTCCTGCCTGAGCGACCTTTTCCAGCAGTGGAAGAACATCCTTAATAGCAGAAATCTTTTTGTCGTGTATCAGGATGTAAGCGTCGTTCAGTACACTTTCCATTCTTTCAGTGTCTGTAACAAAATAGGGTGAAAGATATCCACGGTCAAACTGCATACCCTCAACAACTCTGAGTTCGGTTTCGGTGCCCTTTGCTTCTTCAACCGTGATTACGCCCTCTTTTCCTACCTTGTCCATAGCGTCTGCTATGATACTTCCTATTTCCGCGTCATTGGCCGCAGCAATGGTAGCAACCTGTTGTATTTCGTTCTTGTCCTTTATGGTTTTGCTCATTGCCCTCAGTTTTGCAACAACTGATTTTACGGCTTTTTCTATTCCTCTTCTCATATGTACTGGATTTGCTCCGGCGGCAACATTCTTGAATCCTTCTCTGGCTATATCCAGAGCAAGAATTGACGCACTTGTCGTTCCATCCCCTGCAACGTCATTGGTCTTTGAAGCAACTTCCCTGAGTAGTTGTGCTCCGAGGTTCACGGGGGGGTCTTCCACCTCAACCTCTTTTGCTATGGTAACCCCGTCGTTAATGACTGTAGGCGAACCGAACTTCTTTTCCAGAACAGCGCTTCTGCCTTTGGGTCCAAGTGTCGGCTTCAGCGTATCTGCCATAATGTTCATTCCTTCCAACAACTTTCTACGTGCTTCTTCCCCAAGTATTATTTGCTTTGCCATAGAACACCTCCGTTATTTTTCGTCAACTACAGCCAGTACATCCTCTTCCTTTAATATCATATACTCTTTGCCGTCGACGGTTATCTCTGTCCCTGCATATTTACCGTATAAAATCTTGTCACCAACCTTTATCTCCATTGGTAGTGGCTTGCCATTTTCGTCAAGTTTCCCCTTACCTATCGCAACAACCTTGCCTTCCTGCGGCTTTTCTTTTGCGGTATCAGGGAGAATGATACCCCCTTTCGTTTTTTCTTCGGCTTCCAGCGGTTCAACCACTATTCTGTCTCCCAGTGGTTTCAACTTCAACTTTCCCATATCTACCTCCTTTTTGAATTCTGTTTGGAATTGTTAATACAGACCTTCCTTTTTTTACTTGAATTATAAATTATACCCTGAAAATTAAAACTGTCAAGGGTTTAGTTTTTTCTTGGCATATTTTCTAAAATGTGGTAACTATTATATTAAGGTAAGGGGTGAATATTATGGATAATGAGGTGAAAAGGTACAGGGTGAGTCCAAAGGAATACCTGTGTATTTCTCCGGAAGAGGCGGTATCTACCGGGATTACAGTAGGAGAGGAAACAGTTGAGGAAATAGAATTGATAAGGTCCCAGGGTCTTGGATATCGGGTGTATGCCTCAATAAGGGAATTACCAGAGGACGAACTGGCAAAAATTTCCGTTTCGGAACGGAAAGAAAAACTTTTTAACAGCAGGAAGGAGGCGGTAAGATAGATTGCTGAAAACAACGTAGATGATAAAACTCTTAATCTTTATGCGGTAAAGGAAGTCAGAATGGTTCAAAGAAGTGAAATTGGGGAAAAGGAAGATATACCTGTTGTGGATTTTATGGACCAGTTGAAAAATTTCGGGAAAAAATAAAATCCTGAATAACCGATGGCATAAGAATTTCTGAAAAAGTATGTGTGATTGACAGGAGCATCTATGTTGTGGTAATATTCTGCACTATTTATGCGGGATTAACTCAGAGGTAGAGTACGAGCTTCCCAAGCTCGGAACGCGGGTTCGATTCCCGTATCCCGCTTTTTTTCTTCTTTGTAAGGGAATCGAATAGAGCGAAGTCAGAGATTGCGATGAATAAGAGCAATCTCAGCGACTGGCCGACCCGAGCCGTTGTGGGAGGCGAGCGGCGCCGATTCCCGTATCCCGCTTTTTTTCTTCTTTGGAAGGGATGATAAGTATAGATTGGATATTGTTTATTTTTCTATAAGTTCTAAGAGTTTTTTGAACCTGCCCTCGGAAGGAAAATATTTCATCTGTAAAGAAAGATTTAATATTACAAAAACCGTCAGCCAAGTGAGATTTCTACATATAAGAAATCCCATGAAACCCGTCACAGAAATCATATTTAGCATCCACATAATAATGAAAACGTAAGCGAAATAAGAAGAAAGATTTTCCTGTTCTCTCTGTTTGCCCGAAGCAAAAAGCCGGTGGGTAAAAAAGTCTGAGATTCCGTCACAGAAGAAAAATATTAATACTCCAATTGCAAAAAGTATGTACTGTATTATTCTTGCCATTCCCTGTTCGTAGTTTTCTATCAAGGCCGGTAGCCCTTTCTCTGCAAGCAGGATGCTTGTAATTAGAATTATCAAAGGGAAAACCATTGAAGAGACCCCCAGATTTCTTATTTTACCCCAGTAACCATCATTGGAATTTTCCATTATTTTATCCCCTTTACCCCGAACCGCTGCTCTTTGTCA
>CAYORP010000051.1:0-3048 GCA_964406415.1 uncultured bacterium | reverse complement strand
GGGAAGGTTATCTTCATTGATGATGATATACCGGTTGTGGGTCATCATTCTTCTTTTATCCTCAGTATGCGCGCGAGGATAGACGGTCTTCTGGGCGATAAGAAACAGGTTTACTTCAACCCTTTTGGCAATGATGTAGAACTTGCGGTACTTGAAAACAGTAAAGGGGAATATATCCTGGCATTTATCAACTGGACGGACAGGAATATAGAGGTGGAAGCGGGTTTGTTGAGACTGCCTGAAGAAGGTAGAAAATTTCTGAGAAGAGTGCCCCAGAACTACAGGGTATTACAGCGTGACCTGAAAGAGATTCGGAAGGTGGTTTTCGGCGGCAAAGAGGTATTGAGTTCAGGAGACCTGAAGCGTTTCCGTGTACCGCTGGCAAGGTGGGATGTGAAGGTACTGTATGTTAGTCAGGCAGTCAAACAGCCATAAAAACTATGGGAAAAACTTTTGTGAAGGTTGTGCCTCATAAAGGCAGAACAGCAATCTCTGTGGACGGGAAGGTAATCCCCGGGATGTCTTACCATACAGGAAAATTTGATATAAAGAACTTTTCTGAGATGGTGGAGGCGGGAATAAAGATTTTTCTGTGTTACTGCCGCACCCTGCCGAAGAATAAAGAAGAAAAGGCAAATTTTGAGGAATGGGATGCCTGGATGGAAAAACTGGGCCATCTGACTGATGACATATGGTTTATTCCGCGGATAGGTTTGTATCCTCCCCGATGGTGGGCTGAGATGCACCCGGAGGAACTTGTCAGGTTTGCCGACAGTTCAATTACAGACCGGCAGGCAGACCAGGAGTACAGCATCCTTTCCCAACCCTCTATGGCCTCCCGCAGGTGGCGTGAGGATACTGCCGGCTGGCTGACGGAGATTGTAAGACACATAGAGGAGAGTTTCTATGGTGACAGGGTACTGGGCTATATGCTCTCCTGCGGAGGTACTGAAGAATGGGTTTATTTTGGAGCCCAGCAGGGCAGGGTTCCGGACTACAGCAGGCCTGCCCTTGATGCCTTTCGTCTGTGGCTGCTTGATAAATATGGGAGTGAAAAAAAACTATCTGAAGCATGGCACAGCACCTCGCTTACCCTGAAAAAGGTTGAAATCCCCCCTCTTTCCGACAGGCGGAGATGCCATCCTTCTATGGTACGGAACCCGAAAATAGATATGCCCTCCATTGATTACGACCTTTTCCTCTCCCACCTGTGTGCTGAAACCCTTCTTTACTTCTGCCACGTTGTAAAAAAAACGACGGGAGGGAGACGTCTGACAGGTGGCTTCAGCGATTACCTCCTCTGGCAGACAGGATGGATAAACCCTGTTGTTAATAATGCACACCTGGCACTGCGGGAGTTGATTGATTCTCCGGATATAGACTTCATCACCGGCATTACCAGTTACGACAACAGGGAACCCGGGGGACCAGGAAGTTTCATGCTGCCTGTGGAGAGTTTACAGGCAGGAGGCAAGTTATCTTTCAATGAGGTGGATGTCAGAACACATCTCATTGCCAATGTTTCAAGACTTGATAAGTATGATGTGCCACCGCAGGAACTGCTCAATCTCTGGCCTCTGAAGAAGGCAGAGGAGTCTGTATCTGTCTACCGTCGCGAGTTCGCCCATCACATAATTCATGGTGCGGCGTGGTGGAACTTTGATATGCAGGGTGGCTGGTATTCCTGTCCCGAGATTCTTCAAGACTTTGCAGTCCAGAGCGGAATTGCCAGGAAGGCAACAGGATGGGATATGTCAAGTACCTCAGAGGTGGCAGGGATAGTGAGCGGCGAAAGCCCTGCCTACCAGATGTTTTCACGTATGCAGGATGCTATGAGGTATCTGGAATGGACAGAACTTCAGTGCGACCGTGCCACAGCGAATATTTACCGGGCAGGAGTGCCCATTGACTGGTGGTTGAGCGATGACTTAGGTAGGGAAGAACTAAAAAGATACAGGGTGCTCTATTTCTATAACCCCTTTTACCTCAGTGACCTTGAGAAAAAACAGATAGAAAAACTGAAGTCTGAAAACAGGACTCTTGTCTTTGTAGGCCTTCCGGGACTGGTCACCGACAGGGGTCTGGAAATAAAATCTGCCATAGAGTTAACCGGGATAAATCTGAAACTGTCAAAAAACCGTCAGCCGCTTTTGATTGACATTATAAATTACGATGACCCTGCTACTGCAGAATGCGAGGTGTATAACCGCCTTGGAACAGGCGCACTGGTCAGCCCCTGCATGGAAATTGATGATGCAAAAAGCAGGGTACTGGGTACATGGCATCAGACAGGCAGACCTGCTATGGCTGTCAGAGAATTTAAAAACTGGCGCAGTATCTATTCACCTGCACCAGTGAACCATGCTGACATTTTCCGGGCAATTGCACGCTCCGCCGGCTGTCACATATGGGTTGATTCCTCCCGCGTGATATTTGCCAATCGGAGTTTACTGGCCGTGCACATTGACCCTTCATCCGACCCTGTGATGGTCAACCTGCCCTGCCCTATGAAGGTAACTGAGGTCTTTTCAGACAGGCTGATTTCACCAAAATGCAGGTCTTTTATAATTCAGGATACCCGAAGGCACAATACCTTTCTTTACCATCTGGAGCCGGTAAAAAAAGGCTGAAATTGAAGAACAAAATAGTTCACAGCAGTATTTACAGTCATTTTCAAAAGAAGGGTAAGTCCTCAGTGAACCACGTTCTTTTCAAGGGTGGCAGACTGAAATGCCCCCTCACCCATCCCTCTACCCTTGGGGAGAGGATTCCGTCTTTTATTCCTCGCCCCTTGGGGAGAGGATTAAGGTGAGGGGAAAGTGAAGTTTCTGTGAGAATTGATGGGGTTTGCTGAATACTTACAAAAAGGGTATAGAATGAGAGGAAAGATAGTTACGGTGTGGGATTGTTATTTTTGATATCTCTTACAGGGTTTGCTGAAGACTCCGGCAGGAATTACAAGATTGACTGGTACGGATGGGCGGAGGTGAGAACGGCACCCTATATGCTTAACATTGATTATGCGTCAGACGGAAACACAGCAACCTC
>CAYORP010000050.1:0-10258 GCA_964406415.1 uncultured bacterium | reverse complement strand
CACCGTAGTTCTTACCTGTGCTGGAGATAAGGCTCTGCCTGTTTCCGAGCACTGAAATTCATCACCTTTTGTCCTGTTAACTTCAACGTAGTTCAGTGAACATTTACGCCCACTTGCAAGTGCAAGATAAGTTCAGGTTGTGAAAAGAAGGAAGACTTAACTTAGCGGGTAGACCAGGAATCGAACAGGCGGATGGCTACGGAGGTCAATCCTCCGTATTTTTTTGGAGAAAAAATGGATAAAAGATTTGGTGTGGCAATGGAACTTGCAGAAAAAGCAGGTCTGTATCTGAAGGGGAGTCATAACAATGTAGAGGTGGCCAAAAATACAGACTATGACGTTAAGTTGAAGCAGGATACCGGAAGTGAAGAGATTATTATCGGAGGGATTGAGAAGCAGTTTCCAGAAGACGGTTATGTTGCCGAAGAACGTGGAAACCGGGAAGGCAGTTCGGGATATATATGGACCGTTGACCCGCTTGATGGTACCGTTAATTATTCAAGGGGGATTCCTCACTGCTGTACGTCCATAGCCTGCCGAAAAGGCAGTGAGGCGTTCGGGATTGTTTATGACTTTTTCAGGGTAGAGATGTTTACAGCGAGGAGTGGCAAAGGGGCTTTTTTAAACGGCCGCAGGATAAATGTGAGTTCCGTTACCGACCTAAAAGATGCTATTGTAGGCTTCGGGCTGATGAAGGGGAAGGCAGAGATTAGGTCAGGACTTTCAGTGCTTTCTGAGGTTGCATTAAAGGTAAAAAAGGTAAGGAGTATGGGTGCGGCGGCTCTTGACCTCTGTTACATAGCGGCTGGAAGAACAGATATTTTCTGGGAGGTTGGACTTAACCCGTGGGATATAGAAGCGGGTAAAATCATCATAGGTGAGGCGGAAGGCAGATATGTGGAGCATATGCTGGGTAAACAAACGCTCAGTTATGCTGATAATGGATGTATAGGCAGTCTGGAGGATTTATGCAAAAACCTGTTAAAAACATAAGGAGTACGGTTGGGAGCATCATAAAACCTGTGACAAGTCTTGTGGATGGGTTTAACGCATTGATGAAGAAACTTGAGGAAAAGACAGCAGAGGAGAAAAAGGAAGGCGTTGAGATTGACGGGTTTGTTAACGTTCTTCTTGATGAGATGAAAGACGTGGAACAGGGTATCTTCGCTTTTTTCACCGAACTGCTCTTTATGCATCACCTGTCAGAGAAGATGGCACAGGTTGAAAACGAGGTAACTCTTGTAAGCATTCTTGCAGAGAGGGTAAAAGATTTTCTAAAGCCTGATTTTATTGAGGTTTTCCTCTGCGGACAGGACAAAAATTCTTTTCACCTTGCGTATCATTACCCCTCGGAAAAGGAGTTTAACCCTGCGGAAGTCAGGGGTATGGCTGGAGAATGTTTTCTCCAGGGCGAAAGCAGTGTATTCAACGACAGAAAAATTTCAGGAAGAAGTTTTTCCGTACTGTCAGTTCCGTTAAGAACCACACGTGACAGGTTCGGTACTATGATAGTCGGGAAAAAGGGCAGGAACAGGTTTAAATCGGAAGATATTACACTTACCATTGCAGGGGCAGCCGTTGTGAGTTTCTCCATCAGCAACATAAAACTTATGAATAATATGATTAAAAACGAACGGCTTGCCACTATCGGGGAAACGGTAGGGGGACTTTCCCATGATATAAAGGGTATTCTCAACAGTCTTGAGAACGGCATTGCTGTTGTGGACATGGCGTCGGGGAAAAACGACCAGAAGATGCTTAACGCAGGCAGAAGAATTGTTAAGAGCAGTTATGAGAAGATGAAAAACCTTGTCCTTTCAATGATTGATTATTCCCGAGACAGAGAAATATCAGTATCGCCGGTCAATATCAACAAGATTGTTCAGGAATCTCTGACTGCTCAAAAGGAAGCGGCCAGAGATAAAGGCGTAAAACTGTTAGAGGAATTTGACAGAAAAATGCCGCCTGTTTCGGTTGACCCTGTAAGAATTGAGCGGATGATTATCAACCTTGTTGAGAATGCGATTGATGCGGTTAAGGAAAAGACCGGCATTGTAAGGGTAGGAACGAGGTTCTCGCCGAAAGAGGGTTTTGTGAACCTCTGGGTTGCGGATAATGGATGTGGCATAGCAGAAGAGAACGTTGATAAGATTTTTGATGTTTTCTACTCAACAAAAGGACAGAAGGGTACCGGGTTCGGCCTTGCCGTAGTACAGAAAATTGTCAGGGAACACGGCGGTACTATTTCAGTTGAGTCCGGTGTGGACAGGGGAACGAGATTCATTGTAAAGATTCCCGTAGCAAAACTGGAGAATACTAAACGCTGATTTTAAGGTGTATAAAGGAGGGGGAAATGGTTAGTTTTGAGCAATTCAAGGAAATGGACATAAGGATAGGAAAGGTTCTTGAGGTTGAGAGCGTTGAAGGAGCGGATAAACTTTATCTGGTTACTGTGGATATTGGAGAGGAAACGAGAAAGATGATAGCCGGGATAAAAACCTGGTATATCAGAGAAGACCTTATCGGGAAGAACGTGGTTGTGCTTGCCAATCTTGAGCCCAAAGTAATAAGAGGAGTTGAGAGCAAGGGAATGCTGCTTGCAACCCTGAGTGATAATAACCTGTCCATACTCACTACGGACAGGGATGTTCCACCCGGCAGCAAGGTCTCGTAATATCCATTGATTCCAGTGTCGTGTTTCATAAACCTCTTTACTTTTGCTGAGTTTTCTTTACACGACACTTTTAGGCAGGGGGCAAGCCCCCTCCTAACGTAACATACTACGTTCCTGTTCTCCCCCAGACGTGAGGGAGCTTCTCCCTCACTCTCCCTCAGTGTGCTGTGCTTCGTTTTCTAATGTAAAGAACTGTTAGAAACAGCACACTAGCGGCTATTCTTGCGAGGAGATAAAACCGATTATTTTGTATATCAGTTTTGCGGCAAGAAAGGAAGACGGAGTAAATCTTTTGGAGGAGGAAAGTTCCACCACGTCAAAACCTGCTATCTTTACATCTTTTCTGTGAATAAATGTTTTCAAAAAGTTTATTGTTTCATCCCATTGGAAACCTCCCGGTTCAGGTGTCCCTGTTTCCGGGAAGACGGAGGGGTCCAGGAAGTCAACGTCAAATGAGATATAGTACGTACCTGAAGGGAGGGTGTTATTGAGGGACTCAATCCATTGTTTTCCTTTCATCTGATACGCCCACAGGATTTTTATCCTGTCGGATGCATCTAAATAAGACTTTTCTTCTTTGCTGATGCTTCTTATTCCTGCTGAAAAAATGTTACATCCGAGTTCTGCTATCCTCCTTGTGACGCAGGCGTGGCTGAATTTCGTTCCCTCGTATGTATCTCTGAGGTCAGCATGAGCATCAAAACAAAGAACATTGACCTTCTTATTTTTTTTAGTACAGGCATCCACGATACCAAGAGAAACTGTATGTTCGCCTCCCAGCCCTATGACGATTTTATTCTCTTTGAAGTATCTATAGGCAGACCTGCTGATTTTTGATACCATGGTACTGAGGTTTTTATAGGTAGGTTCAACAGATGGAAGGGTTTTTATCCCGTTGAGGTATGGTTCAATATTCAGTTGCTCATCGTAGAGTTCAAGATAGTTGGAAGAAAATATAATATCTGAAGGACCGCTTTTTGTCCCTTTCTGGCAGGACGTTGTTGCTTCAAAGGGTATGGGTAGTACCACAAAACGTGCATTTTTTAAAGGGATGTCAGGCATTCCAAGAAAATTGTGAGTGAATTCTTTCATTTTAGCGGCGCCCGCTTACATTACAAAAACTGCTGCTGCAATTACGGATGTCCATAAACCGTTTTTGTTACCGATGGCAGACTGTGTTATGTTGGTTGTTTTAACTATGCTTCCGGATACCTTCCAGACCTCTTTTTTTTCATCATAAGAAGAGTCAGGGTCAAACTCCACACCGAGAATTGTAGCCAGCATTGTTGCGGCGAGGTCTTCGGCGTAATCACCTGCTTTGTTATCTGTTTCACCAAAGCCTTCATGTTCGGATAGATACCCATATTGTTCTCTGTCTTTTGGTATGGCAACCCCGACAGAAGCCGTTATGAGGCGGTGTGGTTCATTTGTGGAGTTTCTGCTGATTACTGTATATACTATCTGTCCGGCTTCCAGTTGAGAAAGTCCTACATTCCTTGAAATTAGTTTACAGTTGGGTGGAAAGATGCTTGAAATGGATACTATGTTGAACTGTGCTATGCCGGCGTTTCTCAATGCGCGTTCAAAACTTGTCAGTTTTTCCTTGTCTTTTCCAACGCCTTTTGTTAAAAAGACTTTTTTCGGCACCATTTCCATTTCTTAACCTCCTCTACCCCGAACCGACACTTTTTTTGTCGTTGCGGGCGTATTGTACGTGGCAATCTGACGCTCTTTGTCATTGCGAGGCGTCTTTTACCGTGGCAATCTGACGCTCTTTGTCATTGCGAGGTGTCTTTTACCGTGGCAATCTCATCCTTAATGTATAGGTCGCCGAGACTGTCATTGAAATTGCGGAGCCTGTTCCGAGCAAAGTGAGGAATCTCCGGGTTTGCTTCGGCTTAGCCTCGCAACCATTTGAAGCATTCCTCGCAATGACAAGCGAAGGAATCACATACCTCGCAATGACAGACGAAGGAATCAGTTCCCTCACATCCATTCGGGACAAGCCTCGCAATGAAAAACGGTGAGGGTTTATAACTTATCATAATATACATAATGGGTCTTCTTCAAGATAGTCCCCCGTGATACTGTATGCAAGAGCCCTGCATCCAAAACAATTACTAATTTTACACTCTTTGCACTTCCCTTTCAATAGGGCTCTGTTTCTTGCTTTTTTCAGGACGTCGGATTGTTCCCATATCTCTCCAAGAGAGGATTTTGTGAGGTTGCCTATCTTCAGAGGAAACCTTCTGCAAGGAAATACAGTCCCATCAGGCATCACTGCTACACCGTCAATCCCTACTATGCAGGGGGCACCGAAGAGAAGAAGTTCTTTTTTCCCCCGTTTAACCATAAACGCCTTATAGGGAGCAATCTCCTCAATATCCGGTTGCTCGTTGCATCTTTCACACAAAAGGTCTAAGGTCTTTTTCCAGTCTGTTTTAGAAACGACCTCCTCTCTTATTTTTGCACCGGAACCCCACGGGATAAAGCGTTCTAAGATAAAACTGTTGAATCCATAATTTTCAAGGAAGTCAAAAAGATAAGGCACCTGTTCCACGTTATTCCTTGTGAGCGTGAACATAAGGACCTTTTCAGTTTTTTGAAGGTACCTTTTCATCATTTCACAACTCTTTATAAATGTTTCGTATGTATTCTGTCCCCTGTAATATTCATATGCTTCCTCTGTTATCCCTTCCGCGGAAATCTTTAGTTCCGTAAATTTTTTGCATATGTCAAGGTATTCAAGATTTTCCTCGTTAAGGAAAAAACCATTTGTTATTATGCCGAGTTCCTGTACAACTTCATCTCTTACAACAATAGAGACTATATCCTTCCACCTTTTATGCAGAAAGGGTTCCCCGCCCGTTATATCAATAACAAGTTTTTGTTTTCTCTTTTTTACAAAATCGGCGATGTTGGAAAAAATCTTTTCCATCTCGCTGAAAGGTAATTCGGTTTTTTTGGTGTAGGTTTCTTGATAACAGTGCCTGCACCTCAGATTGCAAATGTCTGTTATGTGCCACTGTATGTGAAAGGTGTTTTCCATTATAGGTGCCGGTCTGCAAAATTGATATACTGTTCCCAGTCGTAAGCAGTTACGCCGTGTTTTCCAGGGCGGATGTGGTATCTTATAAAATCTCCTGACGGATGGCTTACAGGAGGCATATCGGAGATACCCAATCCTTCCCTTCCAAAAAGTTCATAAACAGGTTCGGCGTATTTTGCGGATAGGAATTCCCCACGTGGGTCTGCCCATAGGTCCTCTTCTGCGCTCGCAACATATATGGGGCGCGGTGCAATCAGTGAAATCAGTTCATGCTGGTCCACAGGCAATTCTTGTTCTTTATCGTTATACCTTTTAAATTTTTCACAGAACCAGTGAGGAAATCTGGTGTTTATGTGGTACAGGGTTTCACCGAAGCACCTCCTGCTTAATGCGGCTCCGCCACAACCTGAATTGTTGGAAATCACAATGGCAAAACGTTCATCCTGTGCTCCTGCCCACAGTGCTGTCTTACCAAGACGTGAATGTCCCATAACCATTATTTTTTTGCCGTCAACATCAGGGTCTTTTTCAAGGTAGTCTGCTGCACGGCTCAGCCCCCATGCCCATGCTCCAATTGCACCCCAATCAGATGGAATGAATTTTGTTTTTTCCCTGTCTTTATTGAGAAATGCACGGATACCATCCTTCCAGCCCGCAGGATGGTCGGGTTCTAAGTCCCCGTAGTATATGGTAGATAGTCCATAACCCCTTTCTATAATCATTTCTACCTGCCAGCTGTCTGTTTCTATCCCTCTGCTTTCCTTATCTGCCCGGTTATCAACAACTCCGGGTACATTTGGTCGCATCCATCTTTCAGAAATTGTTATACCATGGTCGTTACATACGGTATGGTTGCCGTGGAAGTTAAGACCAAGAAAAACAGGTACCGGTTTTTTTACGGAGTTGGGCAGGTATATCAGTATATCTATTTTGTATTTGCTCTTTTTATAAGAGAAATATAGGGAAACTTCTTTTCTGGTCGCTTTTCCTCCCAATGCCTTCTTGTCCATAGAGGTTATCTTGAATTTCATTGTAGGTTTTGAAGGCGGAGTGTTGCCGTAAACATGCTCCGCAAATAACGATAGAATTTCAGCCCGCCTTCTCTTTTTCCATAAACTGGGGTCCGTAATTTTTGTGCCATCAGCGCATAACAATGGGTCCGGAAGAATATAATCGGGGACTTTTTCTTCCAGATAGTTTACCTGTTCAAGTCTCTCGTCCATATCTGTATCTCCTTATTCCTTAAAATAATTCGGGGAATTGCAGTCTATTATATTATATATTATAATGAGTAACAACATTAGGTATAAACAGAAGGGGCGAGGTAAAAAGAAATGAAAATGTTTAGAAATATGCCACTGGAGATGTTGAACAAAAGTACGGGCCTTAGAGAAAAATTACGGCTTGCAGTTGTCGGGAGTTTTGAAGGGATTGACATTAATATTGAAGAGGTGACCCTACTCTCAGAAAAACATTCCATTGCCTATGTTAAGGGAATGATAGACTCTTTTAATATAAAGACCGGGGCATGGTCACTGCCTTTTTCTCTGGATGCCGAAGGAGAAGTATACAGTGAAGGACTTAAACAACTTGAGGTTTATGCAAAGACTGCAAAAGGGATTTCATCTCCGCTTACTCTTGCATCTATTCATCTGACGGATAAACAGAAATTAATCTTTTATGCAGAAAGACTGAACCTTGTTTCTGATATACTCAGCAGGTATGGATGTAAGATAGGTCTGGATGTTGTTGATAACAATGGGAATATGAAGGACATTACTTCTTTTGGTCAAATATCTGAACTTTGTAAAACCATAGAATCAGGTAACGCAGGCATTGTTCTCAATGCAAGGCACTGGCATCTTGCAGGCGGAAGTGTGGAAGGGTTGAAACAAATTGCAGGGAAGAACCTGTTTTATGTTAAAGTTGGCGATGTGCCTGTTGATAATTCTACAGGCAGGTATCTACCCGGAGAAACTGGTGTTGTTGACCTGCCAGCGTTTTTAAAGGTACTGGCTGAAATTGACTATGATGGTCCTGTAACTCCGGAGATGCCTGACCGCAATCTGATGACGCTCCCTGAAGAGATGGCGGTGAGATTGTTGGGCGGTTCTACTCTCAGGGTGTGGAACGAGACATTTATTAAAACAGAACAGGGTTGAGCCATGCTTTTCTGTTGTTTCTATCTGTAATTTCTATCCGGAGGTACTTTTCGTCTCCTTTTATTTCATACTCCGCATATTCCATCTCGTTTTTACCTGCGGTAATCCTCTTTCCCGATACGATATATGCTATAAAATCAACAGTTGTTGCAGGTGTGAATCTGATTTTGATTTTTCTGAAATTTTCCAATAGGAAGTCTTTAATGATAACGCCTGTTGAAGAATAAAAATATCCGCCTTTTATGGATTTGAGCAAATCTTCTTTCTGCGAGGAGGGAGACTTGACCATTATAAAACCTGTGGTGAGGTCACCCCTTGAGTGTGTATCATCAGAGGCAAATCCGAGGGTTTTTCTACCTGTTTTCAAAATCTCGTCAAGTTGTACCGTAGAATATCCTTTTCCGAATATTCTCTGACACAGGTTATTATAAACTTCTATGCCAGCATATCCCTCTAAGGATAGGAGGTCACTGCCGGTTATTGCACTCCAGTAAGGATGCGCAACTATTGCTATTGCATCCTGATGGTTAATGTTGTCAATAATCTCCTGTGACGAAAGATTTTCAGGATTAAATTCCTCCTTTAAATCCACAGCCACTATATGTTCATAACCGGTGCCCATCTCTGCACCCTGTATGAGTGTTATATTTTCCACATCCTCTGTTTTTGTTATCTTGTTGTGGTCTGTGATACACAAGAAATCATATCTGGAGTCCCTGTAAATCCTGCACATCTCTTCAGGGGTAAATTCTCCATCGGAATTCGTTGTGTGTGAATGGAGATTTCCTTTGTACCAGTTGCCCTCTGTCTCAAATGGATTGGTAAGGTTCATATTTCATCCTTCTCCTATTTTTTCTTCCTCCTTTTTCGTTGAGTACAACACCTCGGATATTGTCGTTTTGCCTTCCATTATCTTTATTATCCCATCCTCCCGAAGTGTCTTCATACCTGCTTTTTTTGCCAGTTCGTTTATGGAGGTTACCTCCGGGTTAACCATTATAGCCCTTCTAATCTCTTCGTTTATTATCATAAGTTCAAATATGCCAATTCTTCCGCCGAAACCGGTTCCGTTACATATGTGGCATCCCTTGCCTCTATAAAATTTTGTTTCACTTTCCTCCGTAGATATACCAATCTGCTTCATTTCTTCTTTCAGAGGTGTATATTCTTCCCTGCAGTTAAGACATATGCTCCTTACCAGCCGCTGGTTAAGAACTCCTATCAACGAAGATGCTATCAGATAAGGTTCAACTCCCATATCTATCAACCGAATAGTCGCACCTGGTGCAGTATTGGTATGCAGGGTTGAAAATACAAGTTGGCCTGTTTGTGCAGCCCTGAAACTGATTTCAGCGGTCTCAATATCCCTGATTTCTCCAACCATTACCACATCAGGGTCCTGTCTTAAGATAGACCTTAACGCAGCAGCAAAGGTCAGTCCGGCTTTGGGATTTATCTGTGTCTGGTCAACGTTTTTAAGGTGGTATTCTACAGGGTCTTCTACTGTCAGAATTTTTTTATGTATACTGTCCAGTTCGGTAAGTGAGGAATAAAGAGTAGTTGTTTTCCCACTGCCGGTGGGTCCGGTAACAAGTATAAGCCCGTATGGTTCTTCAAGAAGCATCCTCCACCTGTGAAGGGTCAGAGGTAGAAAGCCCAGTTGTTCTAATCCTGAAACAATATTCTGTTTGTCAAGAACCCGCATCGCTACCATTTCTCCGAAGATGGTGGGGAAGGTGGAAACGCGAAGGTCAACGTCTCTTCCTGTAAGTTTAATCTTAAAATATCCATCCTGAGGAATCCTTTTTTCTGCTATGTCAAGCATTGAAAGAACCTTAATATGAGAGACGATTGCCGGATAGAGTTCCAGAGGTGGTGGTGGAAATTCATAAAGAAGTCCGTTTATCCTGTATCTTAACTTCACCCCTTCTTCCTCTATTTCAATGTGTATGTCCGTTGCTTTGAGCTCTGTGGCTTTTGTAATGATGTCTTCCACTGCTGTCACAGCAGAAGAGTCACTTATCTCTTTAAGTCCCGAAGGTTTAAAAACCTTACCTGTCTGAATACCCTTTTCTATAGGGGATATTACGTTCAGGTTGCCCTGAGCAAGATATCTATCAAGGGCGCTCTTTATTTCAGAGTCTTTTGAGAGACGCGGCTCTATCTCCAGAGACGAGATTTTTTCAAGTTCTTTTATTGCCTCCTCGTCTGTCGGGTCAACCATACCACATATGAGTCTATTCCCGCCTTTATATACAGGTATCGTACGGTATTTTCTGCAGGTGAATTCAGGCAGAGAGCTGAAAACATCCTTTGCTATCTCTATAGAGGAGATGTTTACGGGGCTTATTTTGAGGTTTTTCAAAACGAAGT
>CAYORP010000049.1:0-9095 GCA_964406415.1 uncultured bacterium | reverse complement strand
AAAAAATAAATGAGGCCCTTGAAAAATTCAAAAAACAGTAGGAGGCAGAACTATGATGAAGCGAATATTTTATCTGATAATGGGATGTGTCTTGTTTTTATTAACTTTTACAAAAGGGTATGGAGCAAGACCTGAGTCTGAGAATGTGCCTGACCCGCAAAGCAGGGTATATCCTCATATCCCATGGGCAAAGAACTACGAGCAGGGTACCCCGAAGGTTCTTTTCATAGCGGTGAATCATAGTGCATGGGATATCTATGAACTGGCGATGCGTATGGATATTGAGTATGATGTATTTTATACCATAAGACCAGGCAGTTTTGCGCCCACAACCGACTATTACCACGAAGGGATAAAACTTTACCCTGAACTGAAAAGGGAACTCGCCCAACTCCTTGAGAAAAAATGGGATGTTATAGTATTTGTTGACGAGGACCCTTCTAACCTGCCGTCTGAACTCCATTACCGCCTCGTTGAAAAGATTATAGATGGCACATCCGTTGTATGTTATAGTGCATCCCGATGGGCTCTCAACTGGCGTCAGTATCCTGCAGTCAAGGTAGAGCAGGATGTCTCTTTTTTCAACACAACCCCCATAGGTACTTTTTCTGTAATGGAGAGGATTGATACGGATATAAAAAATATTGACCAGGTAGGAAATATATTACCCTCAACCCTTGAGATGAAGAAGGTACCTTATGAAATTAAGCCCGTAACGGTTTATACGGTTGGGAAAGGGAAAATCTATGATTTTAGTCCGGGAGGGGGAACTTACTGGGGCGGTCCAGCGATGCATCCTGCCAGAGCTCAGGCACCAGAAGAAATTTTACAAAACGAGTATTTTTACAGCCTTGCCGTTAGGCTGTTGCTTACCGCAGCAGGGATACCCCCGACTGTTAATATCAGAAATATAGACATAGCAGGCAGGTCTTTTGTTACAGGCAATCCTGTTGAAGGTAAGGTTAGTGTTGGAGGTACCTTCTCAGGGTTGGCAGATATTGTCGTAAGAACATCTTTGAATGAAGTTGTTTACAGTAAAAAAATACCAGTCAGTATAAAGGGAGAAGTTGGAAACTTCAGTTTCAACCTACCCGGTATGGATGCAGGTAGATACTATCTGGATGTATGGCTTAAACGGGGCGGATTGTTACAGCATATTTTTTCAGGGCTTAAGACAGCCGAATGGGCGTCCGTACACTTCATTGTACAAGAACCTGAAAAACTTATTGAATCTCTGTCTCTCGCAGGGTTGTCTTTTCACCGAAACGGAGAGGTAAAAGCCGTTGTTTCCTTCGCACATATACCTCCCGAAGGCGTTACGTTAAGTTCCCTTGTAATGGATAGGTTTAACCGCATACTCGTGAAGAAAGAAGGTATTGTTCCACGGGGCAAATCCGTAGAGATTTCCCTTCCTTTAAATCGGACCAGGGAGATATACCACCGGCTTGAGGTCTTACTTGTTCAGGATGGAAGAGTTATTGACAGAAAGTCTGAACATTTTTATGTGCCCAGGGAACAGGAGAAAGACCTTGTTGTGTGGACAGACAGCGAAGGATTAAACCTCATCGGAAAACGACGCAGGGATATCTTCCGTGAGTATGGTGTAACAACCCTTGAACAAGAACAAGGTAGGAGTTTTGCCAGAGCAATTGTTGCAGATGGTATGGATATAGGAATGAGATACTGGATTACCCACTGTCATCCGTTCACCGGCGGCTGTATATCAAGTCCTACATACGGGACAGCACTTACCGAGACGTTCAGACACTATGCCTCATTGCTAAAACCTTATGGCGGCAGGTTTATCTCAACAGGGGACGACAGCGGTGTTGCTGACGATTTTTGTGGTTTGTATCCGTACTGGGTGCGTTCACTCATTGTTAAGTTTTCCGAGAAATACAATGGCGAGCACCGAAAATTTGCAGAGGAACATGGACTTGGAAGAGGATGGGGGGATTTTGCTCATATGGCTTGGCAGGTAAAGTTGTCTGATATGACAGGACTGAAACTTTTACCCGGAGAGTTTGACCTATTCCGTGAAAGTTGGAAGGAAAACTATAAAACCATTGAGGATTTTAACCGTGCCAGCGGTACCGGATTTAAGAGTTTTAGTGAAATTACTCAGGAAGACCTGTCAAAAATAAAGCATGTCAATCCCTGTTTGTTTGGTTTCCAGAATGCTATGAAGGAAAGGTATAAGACCGTGGGTGTTATGAATAATGCATGGGGTAGTAAACTTTCCACCTTTGAAGACATCTCTGAAGAAAAAATACAGGAACTCACTCAGAGAAGGTCTTACGGAGCACTGCTTGATAAAAGATGGTATCTGGAGGACCTGTTCATCAGGAATATGGCCTCGGCTGCCAGAGGGGTGAAAGAGGTCTCACCTGATATTGGAATTGGACAGGGCGCAGCAAGTTTCGGGAATGTTATCCCTGAGGTTCTGAAGCACCTTGACAGTGCTATGCCCTATAAAGGACCACGTGACCTTGAGGTTATCAGGTCCATTCCTCATCGTTACAGTGGTCATACCATCGGGGTTTATGGCGGTAAGGCGGTTAGTGCACAGGTGCGTGAAAACGAACCATGGCATGTTCTTTTTACAGGGGGTAATTTTATCTGGTTCTGGTCAATGATAACAGGAGGGCTGGAGGGCGACCTCAGTATGAACCCGAACCGCTCCGGTATAATGCTTGAGAATATCCGTGAGATGCAGGGTGGTATAGCACGCATCCTCATACAGAGCGAGAGACAGCATAATGGTATTGCCATACTGCACTCAAGACGCAGCGGCTCCTTTTCGGGAATACTTAAGGAGATGGGTGCGGTTGAATCTTCACAGGTCGGTTTCCAAGGGATTATAGAAGACCTCGGAATGCAGTACCGTTATACCTGGACTGAAGAAGTGGAGAAGGGCGTACTTCGGACAGGAGAGTTCAGGGTTCTCATCCTTCCGTATACCCAGATACTTTCCGAAAAAGAGTTAGAGGAGATAAAACACTTTGTTTCTGAGGGTGGCCTGCTGATAGCGGATTTACGTCCAGGAACCCATAACTGGAATGGCAGTCCTCTTGAAAGGGGAGTTCTGGATGATGTTTTCGGTGTAAAGATTAAGGGGAGTGAGATACATCCATTAGGTGGCAATATGGCGTGGGAAAAGGATTTTTCAGGTCTTTCGCTTGAAAAGACAGAGGTTATAGGAGGCGTGCGCTGTGACGGTTCGGTAAAAACCGTAAAAGCAATTCCCTTGGCTTCTGTGGAAAATACACCTGCCGTTTTTATCAATACCTACGGGAAAGGGAAGGCAGTGTTGTTAAATCATCCCCCAACAACCTACAACATTCTGCTTAACAGGAACCATGCTGATGCAATTAGAAGACTTTACCGCGGAATATTTGAACTGGGCGGTGCCAAGCGACATTTCAATGTTGTATCCAACGACAAAGACATCAAAGGTGCAGAAATTGCTGTATTTAAGAGAGGAAAAATCCAGTACCTGACTCTTGAAAAACATTCTTACGAATATGAGAAATACCCTGTAACAGGAATGATAAACCTGAACAGTAAATACGAGGTTTATGATACAAGAGAGGGCAGAAAACTGGGGTGGACAAGCAGTATTCCTATTGAATTGGAGGGGTTGGGATGTTATGTCTACACACTTTTACCTTACAGGGTTAAAGGACTTGATGTTAGTATGCCGTCGCAGGTCTTTTGTGGAGGCGAAGCAAGGGTTGTTGCCGAGGTGGTTGCCGAAGACGGGGAGCCCGGGGTGCATACCATCAGGGTGGATGTTTACCGTCCTTCGGGAGAACGTCTCTGGCCTGTGTATAAAACAGAAACCTTCAACGGTAAGATTGAAGTAGTCTTGCCTGTTGCTTATAACGAAGAGTCGGGCAGGTGGCGCGTGGTTGTTACAGATGTTACAACAGGTATCAACAAGACCCTTTTTCTGAAGGTTAGCAAGGAGGCCTAAGATGAGTAAAATACTTTTAACCGTTGCTATTGCCGTTACTTTTCTGACTGCACTCGCCCATGCCGCAACCCCGCAGTTCCTTGATGCTACGGCTGCGGATAACTTTAAGTTGTACTGGTGCGTAAAAGCAGATAATCCTCCTGTTATTGACGGGAAGATGGATGAATCTGTGTGGAACAAAGCCGAGCCGCTCACAGACTGGGGTATTACCAACTATGGAAGGCAAAAGGGTTCACTCGGTGATATTGATTTCCGTACACTGTGGGATGAGAAAAACCTTTACATCGGCGCAAGAATGTACCACAGGCGCAAACCCGAAGATATGAAAGAGTTTATCCGGAATGTAAGTGATACAACGAAGGAGATATACAGCCGGGAGTGTCTTGAGATACATATTGACGGGAATCTTGACCACGTGACAAGGTTTCAGGCGATTGTTAACCCGTTACCTGAAAAGATGATGATATGGCATTATGATTTCGGATGGGGACTCCTGACAAATCAGGACTATGGGCTGGATGCTGACTGGGAAGTGGTAGGTTCTATCGGGAAAGACTATTGGAGTGTAGAAATACGGATGGCATTACAAGATATTCAGGTACAACCACGTTGTGGGTATATGTTTGGTATAAACCCCTGCTGGTTTAACTGGGCGGATACGCGGGAAGAGGCGTCTCACTACTGGTGGCAGTTTGTAACCTGGTCAACACATAATGACAGCCACCATGACCCGCGTCTTTACGGCAGGTTTATCCTTGTAGAGAAAAAGCCTGAAAATATCAGAGAAGGACTGAAACTCGCTTTCCCTGACCTGGAAAAACGGGTGGTAACCCTGCAGACAACAGATGGTTTCATAACCTTTGCTAATGGGAATGAAAGGTTTGAAAGTTATACCGGGCGTGTCAGGATAGAACTGGCGTCTCTAAAAAAGAAGAGTGAGGAGTGCACCTTGCTTTTTGCAGGTAATGAGAAACTGGCTCAGAGTGCATATTATAAGGGAGAGATTGATAAAAACATAGAAGGTATGCGTGAGGTGGAGAAAAAGATTAATGAACAAAAAGAGATGTCTGTAGGCAGGTTGAGAGAATACAGGACTAAAATAGCGGAATTGATGGAAAATATGGATAACCTTTACTGGAGAGCGAAACAACACGTTTTACTACTGTCCCTTTCCGCCACCAAGGAGGAACAAAAATGATTGTAGATATACACCATCACCTGAACAGTAAATATTATCCCTCAGTTGATGCATATTTAGATGACATTGTAAGGATTGGTGAGGAGTTTAAGGTAGACAGGTTCTGCATTTCGGCACTCGGGACAGCATACGAAAACTTTGAGAACAAGGATGTTAAATATGCAATGAGAAAAATTGAAAAACTTGTGGTAGGATTTGCATATGTAGACCTTGATAATGACGACCCCCTGCTGATAAAAAATTTTTACGAAGAAGGGTTTAAGGGCGTTAAGTTTATCTGTCCGAGAAGAAATTATGATGACGATGCATATTT
Source organism: uncultured bacterium (assembly GCA_964406415.1). Classification (GTDB taxonomy): domain Bacteria; phylum Ratteibacteria; class UBA8468; order B48-G9; family JAFGKM01; genus JAFGKM01. Next base: position 3,608 of record CAYORP010000049.1, on the reverse strand, counting down.
TGGAATATACGGTGAGGCTGCCAGATATGGGATGGCTTCTCTTTTCCATACAGGGATACTTGCACACTCCCCCCAGGACAGGATAAAAAGGACATCTTCGGACAGGATGCGTCCTATCAGACTTGAGGCAATCGCCCGTACATTTCCGGAAATGCCTGTTATCGGTGCCCACTTTGGTGCCCCGTGGTTTGAAGAGGCCTCTGCAGTGATGAGGGTAAACCCGAACGTCTATTTTGATACATCGGGGGGAGCATTAGGTTGTTCTCCTGCAATTTTTGAAAAGATGATAGAGCCTGTTGCTTTTGAAAAATTCATATTCGGGACAGATTCTCTTGCCCGAGACTTTGCCATACCCTACGAAAAGGTACAGAAGTTTTTTGAAGATATGGACTTAAACCCGGAAGTTCGGAACAGGATAATAGGCGATAATGCCGCATATCTGCTGAAACTTATCTGAATTTCAACTAGTGTGCTGTCTCCAACAGACCTTTACATTTGAAAACGTAACACAGCACACTGAGGGAGTGTGAGGGAGGTATTACCTCACGTCTGGGGGAGAACAGACCCGGAGTGTTTTCCGGGGCGTTAGGAAGGGGGCTTGCCCCCTCCTAAAAGTGTCGTGTCAGCTGTTTAACTATGGTAAAGAGATTTATGAGACACGACACTAGGATATTCTTTCCAGAGGTAGTTGTTTTATGTTAAGTAGAAAGGGTACGGGGACAACTATTCTTTTATGGACATGCGTTCGGCCTCAACTTCCTCAAACCAAGCGCTTGTTTCTATGTCCATCTTCTCAACTATCTCAGGATGTTCTGACGCAAGGTCTTCTGTCTCAAAAGGGTCATCTTCAATATTAAAAAGTTGCGGAGGGTTCTCTCCTGTAATGGTGAATTCGGGTAAGGGGTCATGCAGAATATCCGTGAATTTTTCAGGATGATAGGTATATTCCTTGTCTATCTCTCCGAACTTTTGCGGGAACTTCATTGTTTCAGGTACGGGCGGTCTTAACAGTTTCCACTTCCCGTCGCGCATTGCTATGTTGGACGTCCTTACGGGATATAGTCTGTTCCACTGCCAGAATCTCGTGCCGTAGTCTAATCTCTCACCTTTCAACAAAGGAAGGATGTTTTTGCCGTCCAGTTTTTTCAGTCCAGAAGTGGTTTTAATCCCGCATATATCCAGAATCGTAGGGAACCAGTCAGTAAAATGTATCATCTCGTCTATGATTCTGCCTCTTTCAAGCAGTTCAGGGTATCGGATGACCATCGGGACCCTTATGCCTCCTTCGTAGACGTTGCCCTTGCATCCCCTGAACTGGTGGTTATACCTGTTGATGTTCATATCCCCTGAGCCGCCAAACTGAGGCCCGTTGTCGCTTGTAAAGAGAACAATTGTGTTTTCTTCCAGTCCCAGTTTTTTCAATTCTTCAAGAAGTTTTCCTATTCCTGCATCCATCCTCTTTATCATCCCGTATATGTAACAAACACCTTTTGTAAACCGCCCTTTTTCAAGGAAAGGGTTTATCTCTTCTTCAGGCGCCTGCAGGGGAAAATGAGGTGCGTTGTAGGTAAGATGCAGGAAGAAAGGCTCGTTTTTATGCCTCCTGACGAAACCGAGGGCTTCTTCGGTAAAAACATCGGTTAAATACCTGCCGTCGGCCTTTACAAATTTTTCATTGTAGTAGAGATGCCAGTCATAGTAATCCTGCCATCCTCCCCTGAATCCGACGAATTCATCAAATCCCCGCCTGTTGGGGTGATACTTAGGGTCTATGGCTCCAAGGTGCCACTTGCCCACGATGCCCGTTGCATAACCATTGTTTTTAAGTACATCGGCTAAGGTTATTTCATCAAGGGCAAGACGGTCAAGACCGTTCATATCAAGGGTATCTATTGACCCTGTTCTGTGAGGATACCTGCCTGTCATAAGTGCGGCTCTTGCCGGGTTACAGACAGGTGAGGCAGAGTAGTGCTGGGTGAAACAAACCCCGTCTTTTATGAGTGTATCAAGAGAAGGTGTTTCGGATAGGCCGTTATTGAAATAACTGAAGTCGCCGTAGCCCATATCATCTGCAAGTATAAAAACTACATTGGGTTTCTTCATAACCCCTCCACAGTTTGAATTGTTGATGCTCTCTGTATTATAAACCCTGACATTCAAAATATCAACTGATACATAAACAGTAGGTTGCCCTATAAAAGTTGTCATTGCGAGTGCTTTTTACGTGGCAATCTCAACCTTATATAGAGATTGTTTCCCTCCGCGCTTTGCTTTTGCAATAACAAGTGAGTGAATGTGTCAAATTATTACTTATTTCTTTTGTACCAAACAGGGAATTTCTGGACAAGCCAAAATAAATTTGACGGAATTATTGATGTATGATAAAATGTCAGACAATCAGACAAATTGGGGACTAAAAAAATGTCAAAAAGAGGAGTCGTGGTTTACTCAAAAGCGAGACAGGTTGCCGATATCCTGCGTTCGGATATAGTTGGCAGTAAATACAGGGAAGATATGTTGTTTCATACAGAGACCGAGTTGATGAAAAAATTTTCTGTCGGAAGAAGCAGTGTGAGGGAAGCACTTTCTATCCTGGAACATGAGAAACTTGTGGAAAGAAAAGCAGGCAGGGGTACGGTTGTTTTGAAGAAAGAATTCGGGGGAAAGGTCCTCTTTGTATTAGACCCTGATGAACATACCAATATGGTATTAACTAACCCGTTATTGAAGGCGTTAAAACCTCTGGGGGGAAACCTTTCTGTAGCGGATAATGAACACATACTTCAAGAATTACCGAAGAATTGGGGACCTGGACATCCATTTAGTTCTATTGATACGCTTGTCCATTTTCAAAATTTCCCACATATTGATATGAATGTAAGACATCTTCTGGATATTGTTGGAAACAGACCGATAAAACCCCTCGTCATTTTTTATGATGATGACCGTTCAAATCTGCCTGTCAACAAAATCATTCTGGATGTGGAAAAAGCAAACTGTGAAATAACGGAAAAACTCATTAGCCAGGGACACCGAAGATTTCTATATTATGGATATTATAAAGTGGTTGACTCCGTGGAGTTCCCGGTTGTGAGGGGGGCAAGGAAAACACTGTCACAGAAAAAAGATACAAGTCTCACCATTGTAGACTATGAAGACAGGCATTCAATGAGAACCCTGCGGGAGATGTTTTCAAAGAAGGACCATCCCACTGCCGTTATAGGGGGGAACGATTTTTTCGCAGCCATTGTTATGAAGATTGCTCTATCGCAGGGGATGAATGTCCCTGAAGACATTGCCTTTGCAGGACAGTTCAATACTCCCTGGTCCTTACAGGTAAATCCATCTTTAACATCCACAAAAATTGACGAGGAAGGATTTACAAATGCTGTCCGTGAAATTTTAAAAGAGGGAAAAACAGAAGAGAAGGTTTTTTTCAGACCGGTTTACCGTGATTCAACAGGTAGAGGCGAAAAGGAGAAGAAAAGATGCGAAAAAAGATAGGGGTGATAGTTTTGTTTTTAGTTTTTCTGGTAAAAGCAGGTTTGTCCCAGAACCTGCTTGTTGACCCGTCAATAGAAGAGACGGGCCCTAAAAATAAATTTAGT
>CAYORP010000048.1:0-12878 GCA_964406415.1 uncultured bacterium | reverse complement strand
TCGGTAACATAACTGCCGGAGGTACAGGGAAAACACCACTGTCTACGGAAATCGCAAAAAAATTAAGTGCTTCAAAGAAGAATGTTGCAGTCGCTTCTTCCCTTATCAGAAGTGAGACCCGCGATGAGATTTGTATGATGGAAAGAAACCTGCCCGGCGTTGTGTTTACCGGCAAAACTACGAGGGAAATTGAAGAACTTGCAGGGAAAACAGACGCCGTAATTCTTGACGACGGATTTCACTGCCGGTATCTTTATAAAGATGTTAATCTGCTTGTCCTTGATGCATCAAACCCTTTTGACAACAACCTTTTAATCCCTTCAGGTCTTTTGCGGGAACCGAAGAGGTTCATAAAGCAGGCAGATGTCTTTATATTGACTCATACATATATGGTCGGTTTAAAGGATACAGAGAAAATACTTTCTTACCTAAAAACATTTAATAAACCTGTTTTTATTATGGATTATGAGATAAAGGGGCTTAAAAACAGGTACGGTGAGATAGAACCGGATGTAATCCACAATAAAGAGATTATATCTTTTGCCGGTATCGGCAATCCCCTGAATTTTTTCTATCTTATACTTGGTCTGGAACCGAGAAAAGTGGAAGGTGTTATTTATCCTGACCATTTTCATTATAAAGAAAGGGATATGAATGAAATATGCTATCTCTATCTTAAAAAAGAGCCGGATTATATTGTTACCACGGAAAAAGACTACATTAAGATTAAAGACAGGCATCCGAAAGATTTGCCGCTTTTTTATTTAGAGATAACCCCTGTTATCAGAAGTGTTGAGGATAGGAAAAAAGATTTTGACATTCTGCTAACTGAAATGTTAGAATAACAGGTCAAACAGGGGTAAAACGATACCCCAATCCCCTCCTTTGGTAAAGGAGAAACAGGGAGGATTTTGGAGAGAAATCCCCCTTTTACAAAAGGGGGAAAAAAAGGAGACTACTATGGGTTTTTCCGTCACAAAATTCGTTAATGAGAAGACCAGAGAGATGGAGAAAAAAATCGGCAAGAATAAAAAGACGCTGATAGCAACCTCAGGTGGCGTTGACAGTATGACCTGTACAATGCTTGCCAGAAAAGCCCTCGGTAAGGATATAATAGTACTTTATCTTGACAACGGACTTATGAGGGAAAGAGAAGGTGAAGAGATAAAGAAATTTTTCAATACCATAGATATAGAACTACAGATATGGGATGTAAAAGAAGCCTTTTTTGCAGGGTTGAAAGGTAAGGTTGACCCTGAAGAAAAAAGAATTGCTTTCAGGGACATTTTTTACAAGACTCTTGGGCAGGCCGTTAAAAGTTACTCAGTGGATTTTCTTATACAGGGGACTATTGCCGCCGACATTGCAGAAACACAGAAAGGTATAAAAACGCAGCATAACGTTCTTTCACAGATAGGTATCAACCCCGCCAATTTCGGACTGAAAATAGTGGAACCATTGAGAGAACTCTACAAACATCAGGTAAGAGAAGTTGCCAAAAAGGTTGGTCTCCCGAAAAAATTCTATGAAAGGAAGCCATTTCCCGGCCCTGGACTGGCAACGAGAATCATTGGAGAAGTCGTTTCTGAAAGGGTTGAAAAGGTGCGTAAGGCAACGAAAATAGTAGAGTCCATACTTACCAGTCACAGCACATTTCAGGTGATGGCAGTACTTCTATCGGACAGGGCAACGGGTATGATAAATGGCAAAAGAATATACGGAGATATTATTGCCGTGCGTTCTGTTGAGTCAAAAGATGCTCTTACAGCCACTCCCTCTAAGATTCCATGGGCAAAACTTTATAAGGTACGGGATAAGATTCTGGCAGAAGTTCCCGGGGTTGTCAAGATAGTCTATGACATAACGCCCAAGCCGCCCAGTACGATTGAATACATTTAAATCCGTAGCATAGGTGCTATCGTTATAAATATGACAAAAGAGAACTGTGGTGTTTTTGGCCTGTATAATGCAGGAAAATCTTCTGCGGCAAAAAGTATCTATTATGGTATTTTTAAACTTCAGCACCGGGGACAAAGATACTGTGGAATTGCAACCTCTTCAAGAGATATTAACCTGACCACCCACAAGGGATATGTAAGACACACCTTTACCGAAACTGAAATTCATAATCTGAGAGGAAGTTCAGGCATCGGACATGTCAGTCTTAAAGAACGTCAACCTATTATTCTAATATCCAATATGGGAAAGTTTGCCATAGCGTTCAGCGGAAACATTATGAACGCGATAACATTGAGGAACGAACTAAAAAAACAGGGACATTCATGCAGCAGTGAAACAGACATTGAACTTCTCGGTAAACTGATAGCGTACGAAAAAGACTTCCATAACGGCATACTCAAACTCAGCGAAAAGATAAAAGGTGCATACAGTCTTGTCATACTTACCAAAAACGGCATCTACGCTGCCAGGGACCCTCATGGATTCAAGCCTCTGATACTCGGCAGGAATAACAACGAATTTGCAGTATCCTCAGAGTCCAGACCTTTTGACCTTCTGGGACTTGAAATATACAGGGATGTTAAACCAGGAGAGGTTATCTTTATTGATAAGAATGGTATAAAAACCATTGCTCGGGTCAAAAACAGTCATCCCTCTTTCTGTGCTTTTGAATGGGCATACATTGCCTCGGTAGACTCCATTGTTGACGGCATCCCGGTTATAAGAGCAAGAGAAAACTTCGGGAGGAAACTGGCAAAAAGGGACGGTAACATTGATGCTGATTTAGTTGCACCAGTTCCATTTTCCGGTATAGGATGTGCGCTGGGATACCATAAGGAGTCCAGACTTCCCTATCAGGAGGTCTTTCTTATAGACCGTTTTGCAAGCAGAAGTTATACTCCACTTACACAGGAAAGCAGAGATGAAGAGGCACGCATCAAACTTTCTGTGATAAAAGACAACGTTAAGGGAAAAAGAATAGTACTTTGTGATGATTCAATTGTAAGAGGCACACAGATACAGTTTAAGGTAATGGAACTGAAGAATGCAGGAGCAAAAGAGGTACATGTCAGGATTGCCTGTCCGCCCCTTGTCGCCCCATGTCTCTACGGCATTTCAACACGTTCGTACAAAGAACTTGCCGCAAAAAAATACTCAATTGAGGGGATAAGAGAAAAAATCGGTGCGGATACACTTATATATAACACCCTTGAGGATTTCATTGATGCCATCGGACTGCCTGCAGACCATTTATGTCTATCCTGTTTTACAGGCAAGCCCGTCAAAAAATAGTTGCAATTTACTGCATATGGTTATGAAAGGTAGATTAATACTTGAAACTGGAGAATTTTTTATCGGGGTGTTTATTTCGGATAAAAACCCTGCGACAGGAATGCTTGTTTTTGATACAAGGGTCGTCGGCTATGAAAAGGTTCTAACCAGTCCGGAATATTCCGGGAAAATAGTCTGCTTTACCTATCCGTTAATAGGGAACTACGGGATTAATTATGAGGATACCGAAACAGAAAACATCTTCCCGTCAGGTATAGTCATCTCCGAAAACAGCGAAATCCACAGCAATTTCAGAGCAAACTGTTCCCTGAATGATTTCCTGAAAGGGAAGAAACTGTCTGCCATTGAAGGTGTGGATACACAGAAGATTACCACTCTGATAAGAGAAAACAATGGCATCTGGGCGGGTATTTTCAACGAAGATACTGACCTGAGCGAGAGTTTGAAACAAATCAAGGACAGTAAGAATAAACCTCCTCATAAGAATTTTTACAAAAAGAAGGATGAATCATCTCCTCCTAAAAATGGTAAGCCCTATATCGCACTTTTTGATATGGGTATAAAGAAAAGCGAAATGGAATTCTTAAAAACCTCAGGATACGAGTTTTTTATTCTGAATCCGGGCTCTCCCGGGGTTAAAGGAATTATTACTTCTGCCGCAGGTATTTATGTTTCATCAGGTAGTGAGAATATGGAAGCCATAGTGATGACCGCTGAAATAATAAAAACAGTGCTGGGTACGGTCCCTGTTTTCGGAACAGGTGCAGGGCACATAGTTATCGGCGTATCCTGCGGCGGCAAAATTTCAGGAAAGGTTGTAAATCATTATGGGGTTAACCAGCCCGTTATGGACAGAAAAAATAAAAAGTATTATATTACCGAGCAGGCACACAGTCTGATACTGGAAACAGACTCCTTAACCGACGCAGTCAGGTATATAAACATCAATGACGGGAGCGTTGAAGGACTGGATGACAGGGATAGAAAGGTTATTTCTACTGCTTTTCAACCGGCGGAAGAAAATTTCAAAGAATTTTTTGAAATGGTAAAGAGGTAAATTATGCCCGCAAGAAGAGACATAAAAAAGGTTATGCTCATAGGTTCAGGACCTATTATTATCGGACAGGCATGCGAGTTTGACTATTCAGGCTCACAAGCCTGTAAGTCCCTCAGAGAAGAGGGATATGAGGTTTTGCTTGTAAACAGTAACCCCGCCACTATTATGACAGACCCTGAAATGGCTGATACCACCTATCTTGAACCACTGACCGTGGAACTGCTTGCCAAGGTCATAGAAAAAGAACGTCCTGATGCACTTCTGCCTACACTCGGCGGTCAGACTGGCCTGAACCTTGCTACCTTTCTGGCAAAAGAGGGTGTTCTGGATAAATACGGCGTGGATGTTATAGGTGCAAATATACAGGCAATTGCAATGGCTGAAGACCGGGAACTCTTTAAGAAGGCGATGACAGAGATAGGGATAGGTGTTCCAGAAAGTGAACTTGCCTATAACCTCAAAGACGGTATTGAAATCGGGAAAAGGCTCGGGTTTCCTTTGATACTCAGGCCTGCTTACACACTCGGAGGGACAGGAGGTTCCGTTGCCTACAACATTGAGGAACTTGAGAGGAAACTTGAATTCGGTCTGGATACCAGTCCCATCAGCGAGGTGCTTGTTGAACAGTCAGTACTGGGATGGAAAGAGATAGAGTTTGAGGTAATGAGGGACGCTGAAGACAATGTTATTATGGTCACGTCTATGGAGAACGTGGATGCAATGGGTTTACATACCGGCGACAGCATAGTCGTTGCCCCTTCGCAGACGTTAAGCCGCAAAGAGTATGAACACCTTGTTGACCTTTCAAAAAAGATTATCAGGAAAATAGGCGTTGTTGGAGGAGCAAACATCCAGTTTGCCGTAAATCCTGAAAACGGAGCGGTGGTTATTATAGAGGTTAACCCGAGGGTTTCCAGAAGTTCTGCTCTTGCTTCAAAGGCAACAGGTTTTCCCATTGCAAGGATAGCCGCAAAACTTGCGGTGGGATTTACCCTCGCGGAAGTTCAGAATTACCTTACAGGAAAGACAACCTGTTTTGCCGAGCCTTCTGTTGACTACTGTGTCTTTAAAATCCCACGGTTTACCTTTGAAAAATTCCCTGCTGCAGACAAGACAATAACCACCTCAATGAAAGCAGTCGGAGAAGCAATGTCAATAGGCAGAAATTTCAGGGAGGCGTTCCAGAAAGGGATACGTTCTCTTGAAATCGGAAGATATGGATTTGGAGCGGATGGAAAAGACATCTGGGATGTGGAGCACCAGTTTACCGATGAGGAGAAAGAGGTTATAAGCAAGAAGATATCCGTTCCTGATGATGAAAGACTGTTTTACCTTAGATATGGAATTCTGGCAGGTTTCAGCATTGAAAAACTATACAACCTTTCAAAGATTGACCCGTGGTTTCTATACAACCTCAAAGGAATAATAGAGATGGAAAAGGAACTCTATAAATACAACACTGATACACTGCCTGCAGAAATTCTTGAAAAATCTAAAAAATCAGGTTTTTCTGACAAACAAATCTCTTTCATTTTAAAAACAGGTGAAAGGGATGTCAGAAAGAAAAGGCAAAAAGAAAACATATCTGCTGTTTTCAAACCCGTGGACAGTGTAGCGGGTGAATATGAGGCAGAAAAACCCTATTATTATTCAACAGCAGAAAGGTATGGCACAAAGATTAACCCGGGACAAAAAGAAAAAGTTGTTATACTGGGAGGCGGACCTAACAGGATAGGGCAGGGGATAGAATTTGACTACTGCTGTGTCCATGCTTCCTTCTCACTGCGGGAAGATGGGTACGAGAGTATTATGGTCAACTGTAACCCGGAAACCGTAAGTACCGATTATGATACCTCCGACAGGTTGTATTTTGAGCCCATTACTGTTGAAGATGTACTGAACGTTATAAACAAAGAAAAACCGCTGGGAGTCATTCTGCAGTTTGGAGGTCAGACTCCTTTAAACCTTGCCATTCCCCTGCAAAAGGAAGGTGTGAAGATACTGGGAACCAGCCCCGAAGCAATTGATGTTGCAGAAGACAGGGAACTCTTCAGGCAGTTACTTGATAAACTTTCCTTGAAACAGACCCCCAATGCAACGGCAACCTCTTTTAAACAGGCTGAGATAATAGCCGATAGAATAGGTTATCCTGTACTGGTAAGACCTTCTTACGTACTGGGCGGCAGGGCGATGGAGATAGTATATGACAGGGAATCCCTTGAATCCTTTATGCAGAAAGCGGTTGATGTTTCATCTGAAAAGCCTGTTTTGATAGACAAGTTTCTTGAGGATGCCATAGAGGTGGACGTGGATGCTATCTCTGATGGGAAACTCTGTGTTATTGGCGGAATTATGGAGCACATAGAGGAAGCGGGCGTACACTCAGGAGACAGTGCAATGGTACTGCCTTCTTACAGTTTGAAGAAGAAAATTATAGAAGAAATAACGGATGCCACGAAAAAACTTGCTCTTGAACTGAACATCAAGGGTCTGATAAACATCCAGTATGCGGTCAAAAATGACAGTCTTTATGTCCTTGAGGTTAACCCGCGCGCATCAAGAACAATCCCATTTGTGAGCAAGGTTATTGCCGTACCTCTGGCTAAACTAGCAACCAAGATAATGACGGGAAAAACCCTTGAGGAGATTGGATTTACAAAAGAGGTCAAGGTAAACTATTTTGCAGTGAAGGAGTCTGTCTTTCCTTTTAACAGATTCCCGGGAGTTGACGCTCTATTAGGACCTGAGATGCGTTCAACCGGTGAGGTCATCGGTATGGACAAAACCTTTGAGATGGCATATGCAAAGAGCCAGTTAGCTGCAGGCCAGAAACTTCCCCTTTCCGGAATGGTCTTTATAAGCGTAAAGGATAAGGACAAATCTGCAGTTGTCTCCATTGCTAAAGGGTTTCAGTCACTTGGATTTGAAATTCTTGCAAGTTCAGGAACAGGGAATTTTCTTACAGGAAAGGGAGTGGCGGTGAAGATAATACCTAAGGTTTACGAAGGAGAACGTCCCAACATCGTGGACTATATGAAGAACAACCAGATATCTCTCATTATAAACACGCCTTCCGGCAAAAAACCCAAAAAAGACATCGTATCCATAAGAAGCAGTGCAGTAAGCAGGAACATACCCCTTATCACAACAATTCCCGGAGCAAAGGCCACGCTGGTAGCAATAAAAAAACTGAAAGAAGATGCCATAAACGTAAAGAGTCTCCAGGAATACCACAGACAATTATAATCCCAACTTTTTCCTCCCCCTGAGGGGGGAGGATTACGGTGGGGATGTCAGAGGTATGTACTTATGACAGGAATAATTAACTATGGGGCGGGAAACATCCGCAGTGTACAGTCAGCAGTAAATTTCTGCGGGGGAAAACCCTTTGTCATCCAGAATCCTGATGACCTTAAAAAGGCGCACAGCATCATACTGCCGGGCGTGGGGTCTTTTTCCGAGGGGATGAAGAGTCTTACTGCAAACAGAATGATTGAACCCCTGATTTTGGCGATAAAAGATGGAAGGCCTTTTCTCGGTATCTGTCTGGGACTGCAGATGCTTTTTTCACACAGTGAAGAGGGAAACTGTGAGGGTCTTGGACTGATAAAAGGGGGGGTGAAAAGGTTCAGTTTTGAGGATACTTCCTTAAGGATTCCACATATGGGCTGGAACAGGCTGAAAATATCTGACCGGGCCGGGCATCTTTTTGACGGCATTGCAGATAACCAGTATTTTTATTTCGCCCATTCTTACTATCCGGAACCGGCTGACCCTTCGGTCACAACAGGGACAACTGTTTATGGAAAAAGGTTTACCTCCGCAATAAAAGAGAACAACATCCTCGGGGTTCAGTTTCACCCCGAAAAAAGCGGGGATAACGGTATCAGGTTTATAAAAAACTTTCTGGAGGGAAAATGGCTGCAATAAGAATAATTCCGTGTCTTGACGTGAAGGATGGCAGGGTGGTTAAAGGCGTGCATTTTGAGAACCTCATAGAGGCAGGCGACCCTGTTGAGCATGCAGATTTTTACAGCAGGGAGAAGGCGGACGAACTGGTATTCCTTGACATCAGTGCCACAATAGAAGGAAGAAAGACAATGGTTGACGTGGTGAAAAAGGTATCAGAGGTAGTTTTTATTCCAATGACTGTGGGCGGGGGCATAAAAAGTTTGCAGGATATAGAAAACCTACTGAAGGCAGGCGCCGACAAGATTTCAATCAACACCTCTGCTGTAAAAACTCCCGATTTAATAAAAGAAGGGGCTAAAAAATTCGGGAGCCAGTGCATTGTAGTTGCCATTGACGGCAAAAAAACAGCAGAGAATCAATGGGAAGTATATATAGAGAGCGGAAAAACTCCCACAGGTATTGATGCAGTGGAATGGGCAAAAAAGGTTGAAGGTTGGGGTGCAGGAGAGATACTCCTTACCAGCATAGATATGGACGGCACACAGAAGGGATATGACGTTCCACTGACCCGGAGTGTTGCTGACAGTGTACGTCTTCCTGTTATCGCCTCCGGCGGAGCAGGTACCCTTGAGCACCTTTCTGAGGTGATTAAGGAAGGACGGGCAAGTGCGGTACTTCTGGCATCACTACTGCACTTCAGAAAATATACGATTGCACAGATAAAGGACTATTTTAAACAGCAGGACATAGAAGTTCGTTAACGGGGTCAGGTCTTGCTTTTTGCATCTTCCCATTTTACAATTTTCTTATGAGCAGACCATTAAGAATAGAATTTGAAGGGGCAATTTATCATATAACATCTAGAGGCAATGAAAAAAAAGACATTTTTTTGGGAGATGAGGATAGAATCTTATTCCTTAAAATTTTGAGAGAAGTAAAGGAAAAATTTAACTGGCTATGTCATGCCTATTGTTTAATGAGTAACCATTATCATCTGATTATTGAAACACCTGAAGGAAATCTTTCCAGAGGAATGAGGTATCTAAACGGCACATACACCCAATTATATAATAAACGCCATAGCAGAACTGGACATTTACTACAGGGCAGATATAAATCTATATTGATAGAAAAAGAGAGTTATCTTCTCGAGGTTTGTAGATATGTTGTTCTAAATCCTGTAAGAGCAGGATTGACTGATAGCCCTGACGGATGGAGATGGAGCAGTTATGGAGCTACTGTGGGATATGAAAGTAAACCTTTATATTTAACAACGGACTGGATTCTTGGACAATTTAGTAGTGATTTAATAGAAGCAAGGAATAGATATATAGAATTTGTTAATAACGGCATTAGGAAAGAATCTATCTGGAGAGAAGTTAGAGGACAGACATTTTTGGGGGGGAAAGTATTTATAGAAAAATACGCCAGGTTAAAACAAGGCAAGGAAGATATAAAAGAAATTCCAAGAATCCAACGATATTTGGAAAGGCCATCTCTTGAAGAGATGTTTTCTGAGAAGATAAGATGTAATAAGAAAGAAATGCATAGGTGTATAATAGAAGCCATCAAAAAGTATGGATATTACCAATCAGATATAGCCAAATTTCTTAATGTACATTCTTCAACAATAAGCAGAATTACCAAGAAAGAAGAAAGTAATGCAAAAAGCAAGACCTGACCCCCAAATACTGGTAATTGACGATGGGATAAAGGGCAATTTCAACCAGGCATACGGTATTGCATCTTCTTTTTTAGGTGCCCGGGTGAAAACACTCAGGGTTTCTCTCAGAGGCCCGTTTTACCGACTGCCGGGAAGGAAAGGTACCTATCCCTTATCCAGCAAGATGCTCGCTTTTTTATGCCTTTGCCGATTCTGGAACTCTGCCAAAAAACTACTTATAAATCTTGTGCCTGAAGCACGTGGGTTTTGCGGGAAAAAATTTGACCTTGTCATATCTGCCGGCTCTGTCCTTGCCCCGGTCAATCTGCTCCTTACAAAAGAGACAGGAGCAAAATCTGTTAACGTTATGATTCCCTCACTCCTGCCGCTGAATCTTTTTGACTATCCTGTGATTCCTTATCACGACTCCATAAGACTGAAGGGGAAACGCAGACTGAAAAATCTTATTGTCACCATAGGTGCTCCAAACCTAATAACAGATAAATTCCTGAAGGAAGAAAAGGAAAGGTTGAAAACCTTCATTAACATACCCGAAGGTAAAAAATCCATCGGCGTCATCATCGGCGGCAAAGACCAGAACTATGACATCTCGGTCAGGTACGTTAAAACGCTGATTGCCGCACTGAAAAAACTTGAAGATAGATACAGTCTTCTCTTTACAACTTCGCGCAGGACACCCGAAGAATCCGTTCTTTTTCTTCGGGAAAAACTTGAAAAAAAATTAAAAAATGTGATATATGCGGAATTTCCGGGTTACTCTGTATTCTCACATTACCCCGGGATGCTTGCACTTTGCGATTTTATTCTTGTTACCGAGGACAGTATCAACATGGTCTCTGAAGCCACCTCTGCAGGAGTTCCGGTAATAATACTTGGAGTTGAAAGGGAAAAAACAAGGAGGTTATTTTTTGATTATACTATTGAAAAATTTGTGGAAAAGGGTTATGCTGAATATCTGCCGGCAAACAAACTGGAAAAACTGGCAGAAACACTGGAAAGAGTAGAAAACACCCCTTTTAAAAAACTTAACGAGGCGGAGGAATGTGCCCGAAAAATATCAAAGACCTTGACATAAAGAAGATTCTTGTTATTGGGCTGAGTTGTCTCGGCGACAATCTTTTGCTGACACCATCTATTGCAAAAATACGCGATACATTCAAAAATGCAGAGATGGACATAATCATAGGTCAGAGAGGATATGAATTTGCACAGGACAATCCCTGGTTTAAACGCTGTATTGTTTTTGACAAACATAAAAATATTTTCAGATTCATAGGTATGGTAAATCAAAACAGGTATGACCTGATAGTGGACTTCAGAAATAGCCTTTTACCCTTTTTCCTCAGAGGAAAATATAAACTTAATTTTTACAAACAGGAACTATTCTCTGAGAAAAACTTCACCCATGAGTCCAAACGTATTCTGGATTTCCTTGCACCTTATTTCGGAAAAGAGAAGGAGATACATCTTTATTTCCCCGTTGGCAAAAAGGAACAGGATGTGATAGAAGAACGTCTGAGACATCTGGGGGTTAAAAATTCCGACATCCGCATTGTGCTGAATCCAGGAGCAGGGGGTTCGGGAAAACAGTGGGCAAAAGAAAACTTTGTAGATCTGGCAAAAGAACTGCTCAAAACCTATGTGGACATCAAGATATTTCTTACCGGCACAGACGGGCAGAAGCAACTGTGCGGTGAGGTGGAAAACAGCATCAACAGCAAAAATGTGTACAACCTCTCAGGCAAAACAACATTGAAGGAACTTGCGGCACTTCTTGAAAAGACGGATTTAATAATCACAAACGACTCGGGCACACTGCACATGGCAAGTGCGGTAAGATGTCCTGTAGTCGCAATTTTCGGCCCAACAAATCCTTACAGGTATGGTCCCATAGGAACAAGAAATATTGTTGTCCACAGCGACCTTGACTGTTTTCCCTGCAAGAATCGGAAACAGTGTCGGAAAGACTTTTTATGCCTCAAAAAAATATCCGTGGAACAGGTACTGAGAGCCGCCATGCTGATACTGGACGAGAAAGAACAACCCCTCCTTTTTGACCTATGATGAAAAAGTATTGACAAATATCTTATTTCATACTATGATAATATGAAAATGGAGGTATGTAAAATGAAAATTATGGAGAGAGGGCAGGTAACAATACCGAAGAAATACAGGGAGCAGTACGGAATATCCCAAAACACAGAGATTGATTTCATCCCGAAAGATAACGGCCTGCTCATTGTCAAAAAAACTGCCGGAAACAAGGCATTCAGAGAAGTTTTCGGTATTTTAAAGAAAAAGAATGTGCATACCGATGAATATATCAACGATATAAGGGGCAAATGAATGATTACAGCAATAGATACCAACGTTCTTCTGGACATATTCCTGCCCGACCCTGTTTTTGGTGAAAAGTCACTATCTGCGGTTGAAAACGCTTTTGAACAAGGAGCACTTGTCATCTGCAATATTGTTTATGCCGAACTTGTCCCCCAGTTTAACGACAAACATATTCTGGATTCAACCCTGAAGAAATTAAACATAAACGTGGTTCCTCTTGCCAACGAATCTTCTTTTCTTGCCGGAATGAACTGGCTTGCATACAGGCGGACACAAAAAAACAGGACAAGAATTATTACCGATTTTCTGATAGGCGCTTTCGCCTGCGTTCAGGCAGACCGCTTCCTGACCAGAGACAGAGGTTTCTACCGCAAATTTTTTTTAGATATTAATCTCCTATGAAGATTTTACATATTTTGCCTTCAATGGATTTAGGCGGTATAGAGAGAGGAGTTTATGATTTTTCCATAAAAGCATCTGAACTTGGAAACGAAGTTATTATTGCCTGTGGAAACGGCAGGTTCATTCCTCCCCTTCTTGAAAAAGGCATCAGGTGGCATAACGTTCCTATGGACAGCAAAACACTGCCTGTCTTTTTGAAATCCTGCCGCCGTCTAAAAAAAATAATAAAGG
>CAYORP010000047.1:0-11803 GCA_964406415.1 uncultured bacterium | reverse complement strand
GTAAGGGTGGAAAATGTTTAAGATATCTCTCTTCGGATATTCAGGAAGCGGCAAAACAGGCCTTTTTAAGGCGGTTACAGGGAATCAGGAAGAATCTTACGACCCTTCTAAGCCGAATATCAGCACAGGAATATATAAGGATAAAAACCTTTCCAGAATTACAGAGATACATAAAGCCAGAAAGGTGATATATCCTGAATTTGAGTTCTGCGATTTTAAGGGATACCCTGCGGATACAGGTTTCCCTGATGGCTACTTCAGGAATTTATTTGAGAGTGATGCAATAGTATGCGTCGTGAACAACTTTGCAGATGATGCTCATCCTGAAAGAGATGCATCTTCCCTTTTGATGGAGATGATATTTTACGATACTGAACGGATACAGAAAATACTAAATTATAGACAGGAAAATGTTGATAGTATCTCTCCCCACCAGACAGAAGTTTTGAAAAAGGGTCTGGGGCTGCTGGAGGGAGAACACCTGCTGAACGAGATGGATGCAGGAGAAAAAGAAACCCTCCATGGCATAGAACTGATAACGACGAAGGCAGTTATTGTTTATATTAACGGAGCCAGTAAAAAGTTCAGCCTTCAGACACCTTATTGTCTGCAGCATAACGCCCTGAGTAACGAGGATTTAGGACCTTTTTATAAGATGATAATGCAGCAGTT
This sequence comes from uncultured bacterium, assembly GCA_964406415.1. GTDB lineage: Bacteria > Ratteibacteria > UBA8468 > B48-G9 > JAFGKM01 > JAFGKM01. Next base: position 11,131 of record CAYORP010000047.1, on the reverse strand, counting down.
GTCTCTCATAACCTTTTATACCATCAAGGGAGATATTGCAAGAGGCTGGCTTATTCCCGCTCATTATGCGGCAAGACAGGCAGCCGGCAGCGTTCACAAGGACATGGAAAGGGGGTTTATCAAGGCGGCGGTCATCAGTGCTGAAGACCTTTTTGAAGCAGGTTCCTGGCAGGCGGCGAAAAACGCAGGGATGTTGAAATTCCTCGGGTCTGACTCAAAACTGTCGGACGGAGATATTGTTGAGTTTTACTTTACCCCGAACACTTCTTTGAAGCAGTGATTAGTTTTTAAGGTATTTTGCTACTACCCACTTATCACTTTCCACTGTCTTGCAGTGAGGGGTTTATGATTTACCTGATAATGATTCCAGCATATCCAACAACCCTTGAATAGTCTCCTGCCATCTCTCCGCTTGTCGTGTACTTAACGAGTTCGCCTCCTTTTGCCCCAATCTTTTTCGCCGCCGTTATGGATGCTATAATGGGTCCGTATCCGCACAGGGTGATGTTTTTCTCATAGATTCGCTGAATGAAAAGTTGTTCATCAAGGGACAGAATGGCTTCTATGGCATAGTGGTCTTTTTCTTCCGCTGTTCTGTGTTCTTCGTAGTGGGTCATATCTGAACTGGCGACCACAAGAACGTCATTTCCCCTTTTTTGGGCGTTTATTACATCTGCGATTGTTTCACCAATCTCAATCCATGCCGGGTCATCAATATAACCGGAAAGTATAACAGGGACAATGCGGACGTCCTTTTTTAAAAATTGTAAAAAGGGTAACTGTACCTCCAGAGAGTGTTCCCGAAGATGAGCAACGTCGTCTTCTTCAAGATACCTGCTTCCTTCCACCAGCCCCTTTACAATGGGTTTATCTATTTCTGTTTCGCCCAGAGGGGTGAGCCATACGTCATCACCTGATACTGCATAGGGCTCTCCATATCCAGTGTGGTTGGGACCCAGAAGAATCACCGTTTCGGGAATAGAGATTCTGCTGAAGGTACTGCCTGCGGTTGCCCCAGAATATACATATCCTGCATGAGGGCTCACTGCTGCCTTACACTGTTGTTTTACCACCTTCGTTTCAATAAATCTCCCAAGGATTTTTAAAAGTTCATTCTTTTCTTTAGGATAGAAATAGCCTGCAACTGCCGGTTCTCTCGTTTTTTCCATCTTTTTCCCCTCCCTAATCCGTGGTATCCCTGTAGACCTCTTTTATTCTGCGAATTTTATTCAGCCCTTCTACAAAAGCCTCTACCATTTTAGGGTCAAATGTTTTACCGGACTCTGTCTTCAAAAATTCAACACTTTCTTCAAAGGGTGTGGCATCCTTATAAACCCTTTTTGAAGACATAGCGTCAAATATATCCGCAGTAGAAGCGATTCTTCCGTACAGGGGGATACTGTTGCCTTTTAGATTAAAGGGATAACCCGACCCGTCATATTTTTCATGGTGGGTCAGGGTTATTATTTTTGATGCCTGCAGGATTAAAGAACTTGAACCTTCAAGCATCCTGGCGCCTGTCAGTGGGTGCTGTTCAATTATCTTGCGTTCTTCAGAGGTAAGTTTACCAGGTTTAAGCAGTATGCTGTCAGGTATGGCTATCTTACCAATGTCATGAAGGGGCATTGCTCTCTTTATTATGTCAACCTCATTTTTATCCAGACCGATGTTTGTTGCTATAATCCCTGAATATTCACTGACCCTGTGTATATGTTTTCCCGTTTCTCTGTCTCTGTATTCAATGGCGACGGAAAGTCTGAAGATGGTTTCCATCTGGGTTTCTTGCAGAGCGAGGTTAAGACGGGCGTTCTGTATCGCTATTATTGACTGAAGGGCAAGAGATTCTACGATTGGAACATCTTCGCGTGAGAAAAAAGGTGACCTGGAAAAAGGAGCGGCCTGTTTGTTGATAAAGATTCCCAGTACTGTGAAGGTCGGATGGGAAATCACAGGTAGAAGCATCAGGTTTTTCACATTTTTCCCCCATTCATTTTGTCTCGGCAGGTTGTTTGCTATATAAGGATGCTGCATCCTGAATCCTGTTTTTACTATTTTTTTTATGTCAACCCTTGATATTATTTCTCCTCCCTGTGCGATGACCTGATATTTCTCCGGGGTTGACAGCATCACAAATGCCCCTGCCTCTATACCGAGAGAAGCCATAAGTGTTCTTATTGTGATTTCGGGCGTTTGTTTTATAATCTCTGTTCCTTCAAAACTTGAGAAACTTACATTTTCAGTGATACCAGGCAGGTTTACCGGATTCAAAATTTCTGTAATCTCTTTTTCAACGTCCTCCATAATCTTTAGTGAGTGTTCTCTACGGAGTAACTTTTTCACCGACTTTACCAGAGATTGCACAAGGGATGCAAAATAGGTGGTAAAAGACAGGAGGAAGAAAGGGATAATGTCAAGAAACAGTCCGTATTTTCGCATTGCATAAAAAGAGATAAGACCCACTATGCCGGAAAACCCGAAAAATAAAAGGGTGTTGGCAACCATCCCTGCGGAAAAAACAACCATTCCCAGTATGACACCTGTAAGAAGCAGTAACAGTGATATGCTCAACGGGGTCAGACGGTATATATACTGTCCTGAAAGGGCATTGTGGAGAATACTAGCCTGTACCATAACCCCGAACTGCGTCCCCCATGGAGTGGGAATAAGGTCGGCGTTTTTCTCTCCCACTATTGTTTGTCCGATGATTACAGCCTTATTTTTAAAAATACCTGCAGGATAGTTGCCTGTTATGACATCCTCAAAAGGTATAAAGTATTTTCCCATCGTTTCCGGTGGAAGAATCCTTATGTACATACTGTCGTCTCTCCTGAGTGTAACTGCCGGCCATGTTTTATTTGAACCGAGGTGTTCAAGATAGCCCCTGTCCTGTTTTTTGTACAACCGTGCCATTTCAAGAGAGACCTGGGGATAGATTCTGTCTCCAGAACTTATAAATACGGGGACCTTTCTAACAACCTGGTCTTCATCGGGCAGTGTATTGATGTGACCGAGAGAAACAGCAACTCTTTGGAATTCTTCAGAACTACCTCTTACAGAGGGGGCTACATATATCATCCCTTTTCTTTCTTTGAGTCGTGTGGGAGAAAACACGGGCAGAACTGCCTTTTTACTTTCCTTCAGTGTTTTTATAAATTCTTCATCTGTTTCTCTGTTGTTTACCTGCGGGAAGAAGATATCAAATCCGATGAGGGATGCCCCTTCATCATCAAGTATCCTGAGTATCATGGTGTAAAACTTGCGGGAGAAAGGTTCACCTACCTTACGTTCAAAATCTTCAGTTATGCCCACAACGACAAATGGGGTAGAGGTATCCTGCCGGGTATATGGGTTTTTTAGACGCCAGTCGTAGGATATTAACTCGGCTTTTTCAAGCGATTTGTTTGAAAAGAGAAAAACAACGAGCAGAGATATTATGAATGCACCGGATACCTTTGTGATAATCAGTTTCATCCATTTTTACTGACTTGGTTTATCGTCTCTTTCTTCCGTGCTTTCTCGGTACCCTCCTGAGAAATTCCTCCCGGGTTGTTGAATCTGCTGTCAGAATCTCTTCGGATATTGCCGTAGATATGGAAAAGGGGGTATTGGCTTGTATTGCCCTTGCTTCTATATCCTGACCCCTATCTTCTACGTAAACCTCTCCATCTGTGACATTAACTGTGGTGGTATATTCCTCGTTGTCCATAGCGGTTTTAATCGTAAACTGTGTACCTGCCACTCCGGCGATGACCGCAGGGGTGATAACCTCAAACTTTGAATCTCCATTATGGGTTACACCTATATCTCCTTCAGTAACCTCAGGGTTGTATATAATACTGTATATTTTTTCTTCATTATCTTGGAAAGAAGAGACCAGCCCAATATTTCCTGAGTTAATGTTAACCGTTGTCCCGTCTGCAAAGGTAAGTTCTCCTCCTGTGTAAACCTCTCCGAATTCTGCCGGGGTTCCACTCCACTTTACAGGCATGTTTTTCCCTATGTCAACAGCGTATGAAAGATACGCTGCGACTGTTTTTGTGTTTCTGTTATGTCGAGGGCAGGCAAGGAATATCTTGTTGGGGTCATCTTCTGCTATGTACCGGCCTATGTAGAACTTCTCATAACTGTTGGTCTCATCCGTTTTGTCTGCTGGGCATTTGAAAGTTTTGCTGTTTGTAATATACCGAGGGTGTAAATCAGCGAGGTTTACCGGAGTTGTCCTATAGTCTGCCTGGTAGTTTTCAATTGCCTGTGCAATATTTTTCATGTTGTTTACGCATCCTAATGTCCGGGCAAATTCTTTTGAGTTTACAGCCAGTCCGATAAACAGTGTGAGCAGGGTAATGGCAATAAATCCAAAAATAACAATTTCTATCAAACTAAATCCTTTATTGTTGTTCATCTTTCACTCCTTCTCTTTCCTGAGCAAGGGTTAAATAAACGAGTTTATTTTCAAGTTCTTTCAGGGCGAGGTTCAGACTCATATCTTTGACCTCAGTCTCTTTCCACCTTTCAATAACCTTCAGTGCTGTTTCTCCTATCTCATTTTGCTGCAGCGAAAATCTTTCTATCTCTTCCAGCATAGGTTTTAGAGCATCTCCTTTCCTCAGTGTGAACGTGGGTTTTTTGCCTTCCTGCAGGTCCTTCAATATCTGTCTTATCCTGTAAACAGGTCCTGCAATCTTGTGAGACAGCAACATCATTCCAAGGGTGGCGAGTACTGCCAGCAGGATAATAAGGAATATATTCATTGATATGAATTTGTGTAGAGATGCAGTATAGATTTGTTGTAGCGACCCTGTTTTGATTATCCTGTCAGAGATGTCTGACCATATTGTGTAAAATGTTGCAATGCTCACTATTGCACTTGCGATTGCAAGGGAGAGTAGAATATATACCACAAATCTCATCTGTATCTCTCTGTCAATCCATAAACGCAACCGTCCGCTTTTTGTTCTCATAGTATATATAATTATACTACACATAATTATTTTGTCAATATTTATCAAGTGTCCACCTTGACACTTGACAGATTTTAAACTCTTATTAAAGAATCTTCTGTTATTCTGATATATATGATATATTATGGTGTAATAAAAAAAGCCAGACCTCACAACTTTGGTATGTCCCATACCCTATTATGAAGATTAAAAAGAGCAATTATGTCAGGTGTCAAGAGTTAACCCTGAAGGAGTTTCTAAAGGAAGTAAGAGGGGTTCTTGAAGATTCATTCCCATTACACTACAGGGTGACGGCTGAGATTGCGCGGCTGAACCTTAATCCTTCTTCAGGACACTGTTATCCGACCCTTGTTGAAAAGGAAGGGGAGACTGTTGTTGCCAGGACTGACGGGGTCATCTGGAAAAGCAGGTTTGACGAGATTAACACAAGGTTCAGGGATGCGACAGGGCAGGAACTGAAGGAGGGGCTCAAAGTTCTACTTGTCGTGGAGGTAATGTACCATGAGGTTTACGGCTTTAAACTCGGGATAGTAGACATAGACCCTTCGTATACGCTCGGGGAGTTTGCCCTGCACAGAAAGAAAATACTGGCGCAACTGGAGAAGGAATATCTGCTGGATAAAAACAAACAACTGCCGTTTCCTCCTGTCCCGCAGAGGATTGCGGTTATATCATCAGCATCAGCCGCGGGCTATGAAGACTTTGTTAACACCCTTGAAAACAACCCTTACGGGTACAGGATGGCGGTAACGCTGTTTCCTTCTTATATGCAGGGGGAGCAGGCAGAAAAATCCATACTTGAATCCATGCAGAGGGTTCTTGAGAAAATACAGAACTATGATGTCCTTGTCATCATAAGGGGCGGTGGTGACCAGGTTGACCTGCACTGTTTTGATAACTACAGGATTGGCAGGGCTATTGCTCTTTTCCCCGTACCTGTTCTGACAGGCATAGGGCACAGACGGGACGAGACCGTTACAGAGATAGTTTCTCATAAAGGGCTTATCAGTCCCACTGCCGTCGGGGAGTTTGTGGTGAACAGGATGCGGGAGTTTGAAGAGAGGTTGAACGATTATGGGAACAGGTTCATCTATACGGCTGAAAATGTACTATCTGAGCAGTTAAATGCCTTAAACGAGACGGGAAGACGTATAACCCTTGTTACAAGGTTTTTCCTTCAGCAGAGCAGAGGGCATTTCAACGAGATTGTTGCGGACTTCAGAAACAATGTTTTAAAAAACACCGCAGGAAAAGAGTTTTTTCTCAAACAGTATCCTGCTAACATCACATCAGCGATACAGGCATACATAAAAGGGCGTCTTAACACTCTGGAAAGAGAACAGGACAGGGTAGAGATGCTTAACCCTCTACAGGTGCTCAGGCGGGGGTACAGCATTACATTTCTTAACGGACATCCGGTAAAAAACGCGGATGACGTACACAGCGGGGACAGGCTTAAAACCCGGTTATATAAAGGGACAATAGACAGCATTACGGAAAAGACTGGCCGTTCTTAAAACCCCTTCAGTTTTTCTATCTTTCAATCCACACAGGAGTAGATTATTCCCGGTGGAAAAAGACAGGGCTGGACCAGGCAACCGCACCTGAATTGCAGATGAGGCGGATATAGTAAAAAAGAAACTGCCCGCAGTGTTCTGACTTCAGAAAACAATTTTTTATGTTCTCTTTATCTGTAAACTCAATGTCAAAAAGCCAGTTGTTTACATCTTCGGAATATATAGCCTCCCCGTTTCTGATTATCTCAATCCTTTTGATACTACCCGGAGCGGCAGCAGTGACAGAGATTCTGCGGGCACCAATCTTTGGAGTTCTGACGATGTCTCCTGGAGATGCGTCGTTAACCTTTGCCTCAAGGAAAAGCCTTTCTTTACAGGCAGCATATGTTTTTCTCTCCTTAATCGCATCAAAGACTGTCCTTTCTGAAAGGGCAGTGGTATAGACTGCGGTTAAACCCGGTGGATAAGGCAGATTCGGCGGTTCTTTCCCGCCACCTGAGGGCATTGTGGCATGAGAGTCCGTACCTGCCATAAAACCTGAAGGGAACCCTTTCCTGAGATGGTTCACAACATACCCTGTCTCTTTCTCGGGCTTTAAAAGAGACTGAGGATTACCTGGGTATTCAGAACTTCCCCACTTTGAATATATCTCCACTGCAGGCATAAAGTCCGCACCGGGATAGATGGCATAGGATATATCGCCGTGTTTAACTGCACGGCTGGTATGGTGCGGAACGACAAAAAAATCAAACTTCTGGGCTGTGGCTTTCTCCTTCATCTTTTCACACAGGGTTTTTACGTTCCCTGTTTCGTATTCATCAACAAAGATGTCAGGATATCTGGTGCAGTAGACATTATTGTCTCCGCCGGAACCGCCTTTCAAAGATGCCTCATACGCAGGCAGGATAACGAATTCTGGGGGTTCCCTGTAAAGGTTGGTAGTCGCTATCCCTTCACGCCACTTTCCCACAGATGACCTGCCGTTAGATACATGGTCGGTAACTGCCATCCAGTCCAGACCCGTAAGATACCTGCCTGCAGTGCAGGCAAAGTGGACTGAACGGGAAAAGTCTGACATGCAGTCACTTAAAAGGGTGTGTACGTGTGGGTCTCCCCAGAAAATTCTGTAGAGGGGATTCTTTCGGGTTATAGATGGATTGCTGTAGAAAACAGAATTTTTCAGTTCAGCCGAAAACCTGAAGAATCCTTCCTTATGATTCCGCACGCCTTTTATTAATGCGATGGCAGGTTTCCCCTTTTCAAATCTCACAGGTATGGACCCAGAGATGCCATTCCTCAAAATCAGCGTTTCATTGCATTCAAGCGAGGGGTAGCCGTTTTTATCCAGCGCCGCCGTTTTTACGTCAAAGGGTTCATCAATCGCGTTTACGGACGGAATTACGATGGATACCGAAACCGGTTCTTTGCCGGGAGATTCATTTCTAAATATCCTCTGCACATTTTCTTCAGGATAAAAAACCTCACATTCTTTCATTTTACACAGTCCTTTCATTCTTAGGTTAAAAGATACTCTTTCATATTCTAAGTCTTTCTGTTATAATTTTCAAATAAGGCAGTATTTTTGTGAGACAATAAACTGCAATCTGAGCGCAAAATGAGGGGGAACAAATGAAGGAGACGATGACTCCAAAGGAAAGATGGCTGGCGGTACTGCAGAGAAAGACACCGGACAGGGTCCCTATGGACTACTGGGCTACAGGAGAGGTCAATGAACAACTAATGAAACATTTAGGGTGTAGTGATATGTGGGAGGTCTTTAAAAAACTGAAGATAGACAAACCTGCACATGTCTCGCCTAGATATATAGGTCCCAAACTTCCCGAAGGGTATAACCAGTATGGGCTTAAATACAGAGAAGTCAGTTACGGAACAGGTACCTATTATGAGTGTGTGAACCATCCGCTGGCAGAATTTAAGACCGTGGAAGAGATTAAGAAAAATTATACCTTCCCCAGTATTGACGACGGCGACTTTCCCGGTATAAAGAAGCAAATAGAAAGGAAAGAGGACTATCCTATTGTAGGAGGAGGTTCAGAACCATTTCTGGTTTATAAAGACCTGAGAGGGGATGAACAGGCATATATTGACCTGATTGAAAATCCTGAAATTGTTGAATATTGCCTGGACCAACTCTTCAGTGCCTCCTATGAATCTACCAGAAGGATATACGAGACCATACCCGGGAAGGTCAACTTCAGTTATGTGGCTGAGGACCTCGGTGGACAGGAGGACCTTATGTACAGCCCTGCACAGATTAGAAGGTTTTTTCTTCCATGGATGAAGAAAATAATGGAACTAGTCCATCAGGCGGGTGCCTACGTTTTTTTCCACAGTGACGGGGCGATAAGAAAGATACTGCCGGATATGATAGAGGCAGGTGCGGATGTACTGAATCCTCTACAGTGGAGGTGCAAAGGGATGGAGAAAGAAGGTTTGAAGCGGGACTTCGGGGAAAAACTGATATTTCACGGAGGTGTTGACAACCAGAAGGTTATGCCCTTTGGAGCAGTGGAGGATGTAAAGAAAGAGGTGGTTGAAAACATTGAGATTTTCGGAAAGGGGGGAGGCTACATTCTTGCCCCCTGCCACAACATTCAGCCTGTTACACCTGTGGAGAATATCATTGCAATGTATGAGGCGGGCTATGAATACGGATGGCATGTTACCTGAGGTCATAAAGAGACTGACTTTCTGGGAGGAATCCAATGGCGGAAAACAAGATTACCTACACGCAAGCAGTAACAGAACTTGAGGAGATAGTGAAAGAGATTGAAAACGAAGATGTTGAGGTGGACCACCTCCTTGAAAAGGTCAAACGCGCATCTGTGCTGATAAAGTACTGCAAGGATAAACTGAAAAACACGGAAGGAGAGGTTAAAAAGGTCCTATCTTCCATTGAAAAAAACAACAGGCAGGAGCAGGAATAGTGGATGAAAGAACTTCTGGAGTTTTTGAAGGGTTCTAAGGCGTTTACAGATGTAAGCAGTGTTGTAGGCGAAGGTCAAAAGTGTTCCATCAGTGGTGGTGAGCAATCATTTTATTCTTACCTGCTTGCCGGTTTGTTCAAAAAACTCCACATAACCTTTCTCGCTGTATTACCCGAGGAACAGGCCGCAGAAATTTTTTTTCAGGATATTGCTGCCTTTGCGGGTGAAGAGTCTGTCAGATTCCTTCCTGCTCCGGAACTTTTTGCCGGTGAGGCCGAGGTTTTCTCTGCGGTTATGTTTGAGAGGGTTTTGACTCTTTCAGAAATAGCAAGGGCGGAAAAGCCTTTCATCCTTGTTTCCCAGCCTGCCGCACTCCTTATTAAAGATGTGCCTCCCATACAGGAATTCGCAAAATCTTCTGTTGACGTCAGTACAGACCTAAATTTCAGAAGAGACGCGTTCATTGAGCACCTGTTAGATTACGGATACGAAGAGTCCGGCATTGTTGAACAGCCCGGTGAGTTTGCCAGAAGGGGCGGCATAGTGGATTTTTTCCCTTTGAATTCTGAGTTCCCTTTAAGGGTGGAGTTTATGGGGAACAGGATAAACTCTGTAAGAAAGTTTCAGCCTGCAGGACAACGTTCGTTTGAAAAGATAAAAGGGTTCACGCTGTTTCCTCTCAACGAGAAGTTTGTGGGCGAAACAGCAGACAGGGATGTGATAGATGAACTGGAACCTGCCCGCACCTTTTTCGTAGAACCCGGCAGATTTTACGACTCGCCCCTGTTTACTGAACTGAAAAGCAGGCACCTGCTTGATGAAGAACGCCTGAAGGACTGCCTTGAAGGGGCAAGCATCCTGCAGAAAAACATAACTACATTTCTCCCTCACCTTGAATCCTCTCCCCCGGGGGTAGAGGGGAGGGTGAGGGGGCTTAGCAGAGAGTCAAGAAAGCACTTCCATTTCAAGGTTTTCCCTGCATCGGAACGTTTCAAGGTTGAAAAAGAGGTTGTCTGGAACCCTTTCCCCGGGGAGAGGATAGCAATATTCTCCGATAATCCTGCACAGGAGAACCGTTTGAAGGAGATACTGAACCAGCAGAAGGTTGCCACTGCCGGTTTATTATTCCACAGGGGGATGCTCTCCTCAGGTTTTTCTTTCCCCGAATCTAATCTTACGGTCTTGAGCAATGACGAGTTGTTCTCAAGGTACAGAATGAGACGGCCCTCTCTGACCAGATATGCGGAAAGCGTCCCCCTCGGCAGTTATTCCGAGATAAAAGAAGGGGACTATGTTGTTCACTATAATGAAGGTATAGGAAGGTTTAAAGGAATGGAACGTGTAAACGCCGGCGGGAAAGAGGAGGAGTTTGCCGTTCTTGAATATGAAGGTGGCGATAAGATGTACGTTCCCTTAAGCCAGATATCTCTTGTGCATAAGTATGTGGGAGAGGGTATACCAGTTCTCTCTCCTTTGGGGGGGAAGAACTGGATAAGGGTGAGAGACAGGGTGAAAAATGCCATAAGGGATATGGCGGCAGACCTCTATCAACTGTATCTGGAAAGAAAAAAAGAAAAAGGAATAAGTTTTATGCAGGATGACGAGTTTCAGAGAGAGTTTGAGGAGAGTTTTATATACAGGGAGACCGAAGACCAGATAAAGGTCATTGAGGAGGTCAAGGGAGATATGATGTCCAGCAGCATTA
>CAYORP010000046.1:0-11143 GCA_964406415.1 uncultured bacterium | reverse complement strand
CACAGCACACTGAGGGAGAGTGAGGGAGGTACTACCTCACGTCTGGGGGAGCACAGTCCCGAAGCGGTTTTCGGGACGATCAGGAGGGGGCTTGCCCCCTCTCTGAAAGTGTCGTGTCAGAAGAAAAGTTAAAAGTAAAGAGATTTATGGGACACGACAATAATTATAAAGAAACAGATAAATTTCATTCAGGAGAGTATGATGGTAACCGTGGTTCTGGGCACGCAGTGGGGGGATGAAGGAAAAGGGAAGGTAATTGACTACCTTGCTGAAGATATGGATATTGTGGCGAGATATCAGGGCGGAGGCAATGCCGGACATACTGTGGTTTTAAAAGACAAACAGTACATTTTCCACCTTGTCCCTTCAGGTATTCTTTATCCTGATATCACCTGCGTTATAGGAAATGGCGTTGTAGTAGACCCTGTTTCCCTGTTTAAAGAAATTGAATACCTTGAGAAAAACGGGGTTTCAGTTGACGGCCGCCTCTTTATTGCTGAAAATGCCCATATGACTCTCCCGTACCACAAGGTTCTGGACCAGATAGAAGACAGATTCAGAGGCAAAGGGAGACTGGGGACAACCGGTAGAGGAATAGGGACAACCTATGCCGATAAATTTAACAGGATAGGCGTAAGGGTGATTGATTTTCTGGAAGAGGATATTTTTCGGGAAAAACTGAAGATTGCTCTTGAACTTAAAAATTATCTCTTTAAAGAGTATTACAAGGAAGAAATGCTTGCAATGGAAAAAATCTATGAAGAGACATTGCAATATAGAGAAAATATGAAGAAAATGGTAAAAAACGTACCTCTTTATCTTGCAGAAGAAATAGAAAAAGGGAAGCAGGTTCTTGCCGAAGGTGCACAGGGCACTTTTCTTGACATAGACTTCGGCACCTATCCTTATGTTACCGCTTCCAATACCATTGCGGGTGGTGCCTGTACAGGACTCGGGCTGTCACCGAAAAAAATCAGCAGGATAATTGGAGTGGTGAAGTCTTACACCACAAGGGTTGGAATGGGCCCTTTCCCCACGGAATTGAAAGGGGAAGAAGGGGAAAGCATCAGAAAAACAGGCAATGAATACGGTGCAACTACGGGAAGACCGAGAAGATGCGGATGGTTTGACGTTCTACTTGTAAAGTTTGCCTGTAAGGTTAACGGTATAGACGAATTGATTATGACAAAACTTGATGTCCTTTCAGGACTTAAAAAAATCAAACTCGGGAAAATTTACAATTTCAGAGGGATAGACTATAATGATTATCCGCTGAATACAAAGATATTTTCCGGGTGTGATGTAGTTTACGATGAGGTTGATGGATGGAGTGAAGACGTCAGTGGGGTAAACAGATATGGAGACCTTCCTCTAAATGCGAGAAGATATATAGAAAAGATTGAGCAGATGTTAGGGGTTCCCATTACGAAAATTTCCGTGGGGTCATCCCGCGAACAGACGATATCAAAATGATAGGACGCAAATTCCTTATCATAGAGGCAGTAATAAGTGATTAGTTGCAAGAAAAGGATTCGGGTTAAAAATTAATAACTGCTTCAAAGAATTCGGGACAAGGGAGAAAAAGAATGACTGGTGCAGAGATAGTAGTGGAGTGCTTAAAAAGAGAAGGGGTGGATATCGTTTTTGGATATCCCGGAGGTGCTTATCTGCCGCTTTGTGACAAACTTTACGACAGTGGTATAAAGTTTGTACTGGTGCGCCACGAACAGGGAGCGGCACATGCTGCCGATGGATTCGCAAGGTCATCCGGTAGAGTGGGGGTCTGCTTTGCCACTTCAGGGCCCGGGGCAACAAACCTCGTTACTGGAATTGCAACGGCATATATGGACTCAAGTCCGATAGTAGCCATTACCGGGCAGGTCGCAACGCACCTCATAGGGAGCGATGCATTTCAGGAGGCTGATGTAACCGGCATTACAAGGCCTATAACCAAACACAACTATCTGGTAAAAGATGTGAATGAATTGGCAAGGACAATCAGGGAAGCGTTTTATATAGCAAGGTCAGGAAGACCGGGGCCGGTTCTCATAGACCTGCCGGTTGATGTTCAAAGGGCAGAAACAAAATCCGGGTGTCCTTCAAAGGTTGAAATAAGAAGTTACAACCCTGTATATGAAGGACATCCTGTCCAGATTGAAAAAATCTGGGGAATGATTAAAGAATCAAAAAAACCCTTGATAATCTCAGGCGGTGGGGTAATAAGTGCAGGGGCATCGGAAGAACTGAAAAAGTTTGTTGAAACTGCGGGGATTCCAGTGACTTTCACCCTTATGGGGCTGGGAAGTTTACCTGTAGACCATCCTCTGTCGCTTGGTATGCTGGGTATGCACGGTACAAAATATGCAAACTATGCTGTTGTTGAAACAGACCTTTTAATCTCCGCAGGAGCACGTTTCGACGACAGGATTACAGGAAAGATTGAAACCTTTGCCACCAATGCAAAGATAATCCACATTGATATTGACCCGACATCAATAAGCAAGAATATTGCCGTGGACGTGCCTATAGTTGGTAATGCAAAAGACATACTTAAAAAACTTAACGAGAAGGTAAAACCGTTGGGAAAAAAGGACTGGCTTGCCAAGATAAAAAAGTGGAAAGAGAAATACCCTCTTGCATATGAAAAGAATGCATTAAAACCTCAGTATATTATAGAAAGACTGTCAGAGTTACTCCCTGAAGATGCTATCGTGTGTACCGAGGTTGGACAGAACCAGATGTGGACGGCACAGTATTATAGATTCAGGAAACCGCGTACCTTAATTACTTCTGGAGGGCTGGGTACCATGGGGTTCGGTTTTCCTGCTGCCATAGGCACACAGATGGCAAATCCTGATAAGGTCGTTATTGACATTGCAGGTGACGGGAGCATCCAGATGAATATACAGGAACTTGCCACTGCCGTTTATCACCACCTGCCGATAAAAATCATTATTTTGAATAACACCTGCCTCGGTATGATAAGACAGTGGCAGGAGCTGTTTTACAAAAAGAGATACGCCTTTTCCTTTGTTGAAAACGTACAGCCTGACTTCGTAAAACTGGCAGATGCTTATGGTGCCATTGGTTACAAAGTAAGTTCAATGGAGGAATTTGACAAAATCATAGACCGGGTCATCAGTGAAAAGGATAAGCCCGTTATTGTTGACTGCAGGATAGTGGAAGAGGAAAACGTGTTTCCTATGATTCCCAGTGGAGCATCTCTCAATCAGATGCTTGATGGTATTGCATAAAGGCACATAAAATGGGGGAGTGAAATGGCGGAAAATAACAAAGAATTCAAATCTCATGTAATTGTGATAGCGGTTGAAAACAAGTCTGGCGTACTGGCAAGGATTGCAGGGCTTTTTTCAGCCCGAGGATATAACATAGACAGTTTAAGTGTTTCAGAGACTGAAGAGCCCACAGTTTCCAAAATGACTCTGGTGGTAAAGGGCGATGAACGTATCCTTGAACAGATATACAAGCAACTGAATAAACTTATAGATGTAATAAAGGTTTTTGACCTTACTGAGGGTGACTTTATTGACAGGGAACTTGTGCTGGTAAAGGTTAAAACCCTCAATCCTGAGGTAAGACAAGATGTTATGCAACTGTCAAATGTCTTCAGGGCAAAGGTGGTGGATATCGGGAAAAAATCGTTGACTTTGGAGATTGTCGGTGGTACATCCAAGGTTACAGCAATGGTTGAACTTTTAAAAAGTTATGGTATAAAAGAGATGGTCAGGACAGGAAAGGTTGCAATGGCAAGGGAGTTCAACCAGAAAAGATAGAGGTAGAAAAAAATACCTCTTTCCTTCTCCCTTGAGGGAAGAGGGTTTGGGTGAGGGTGGATGAGGGATAAATCCCGGCGCCCTTGCAGGTATATCAAGGGAAATTAAGGAACAAGGAGGGTACGGAAATGGCTAAGATTTATTATGAAAAGGATGCGGATTCAGGTTTTTTTAAGGGTAAGAAGGTCGGGATTATCGGCTATGGCAGCCAGGGCAGGGCACATGCTCTCAACCTGAAGGACAGTGGTGTTAACGTTGTGATAAGCGAATTGGAGGGTACTCCTAATTATAAGAAGGCTGTATCTGACGGATTTAAACCGGTTACGGCAGCAGATGCGGCGAAACAATGTGATGTAATAATGATGCTTGTTCAGGATAATGTCCAACCAGCAGTTTATAAGAATTTTATAGCTCCCAATCTAACTGAAGGAAAAGCACTCGGATTCGCCCATGGTTTTTCCATACATTTCAATCAGATAGTACCTCCTGAAAATATTGATGTGTATATGGTTGCACCGAAAGGGCCAGGGGATTTGGTAAGAGACCAGTTTGTACAGGGTCAGGGTGTACCCTGCATAGTAGCAGTTTATCAGAACCATACAGGCTCGGCAATGAAACTTGCCCTTGCATATGCCAAGGGACTGGGTGGAACAAGATGCGGAGTTGTTGAAACCACATTTAAAGAGGAAACAGAAACAGACCTGTTTGGAGAACAGACGGTTCTGTGCGGTGGGGTAACCCAGTTGGTAAAGTATGCATTTGAAACTCTTGTAGAAGCGGGGTACCAGCCTGAAGTGGCATACTACGAGACCTGCCATGAACTTAAACTTATCGTGGACCTGATTAATGAGCGGGGAATACAGGGTATGCGCAAGGTAATAAGCGACACTGCAGAGTATGGGGATATGACAAGAGGACCGAGGGTGGTGGACGAACAGGTTAAAGAAAACATGAAAGAGATTCTTGAACAGATACAGAATGGTGAGTTTGCAAGGGAATGGATTACTGAAAATGCTGTTGGACGGCCTGTGTTCAATGCCCTGATGCGTCAGTCTGAAGACCACCTTATTGAGAAGGTTGGAAAAGCAATGAGGTCTATGATGCCCTGGTTGAAAAAGTAATAATATGAGGTTATTCATAGGGGTGAGAATACCTGAAGATATAAAAGAGAGAATAGCAGAAGTCAGCCGTAAACTTTACTCAAAGGTGAAGGAGGCAAGAATAATCCCTTCTGAAAATTTACATCTTACCCTTAAATTTCTTGGTGAAGTTCCTGAAGAAAAGGTTCCTCGCATAAAAGGCGTTTTATCAGACACCCTAAAAATCTATGAGCCCTTCAAGATGGAGGTGAAAGGTGCGGGTGTATTTCCTGATGAAAAGAAAATAAGGGTCTTCTGGATAGGTGCGTATTCCGGAGGGAAGATGAAAAAACTCAGCATCCTTATTGAAAATCATCTTGAGCCAGAAGGATTCCCAAAGGAGAATCGTTTTAAAGAACACATAACCATAGCCCGCTTCAAATCCACACCGAAAATATCTTTCCTTAAAGAACTGATAGAAAGGTATAAAGAAGAAAGTTTTGGCGTTATGCCTGTTGAGAAAATAGAACTGATAAAGAGTGAACTGAGACCTTCGGGCTCATTATACTCAACTTTTTGTGTTATTTCGCTATCTCCACCAGATTTTTTATGATATCGCATAAAAATTAATCCGATAACTGAGATTCCCGACATAAGAGTTCCCTCTGTTTCCTTATGTTGGAATTTGAGCCGATAAAAATATATTTGACAAAAAAAACGAAGGTGGTTTAATGTAACATTCTAAAAAGCAGGAGGTTATTTTTTCACTATAAAATCCAAGGTTTCAGAGTTTCGTGAAGGGCACCAATAAAATAACAAAAGGAGGTTTATTACTATGGCTGAAAAAAAAGGGATGAGAAATGGTAAGGTAAGAATATATGTGGTATTTCTGTCTGCCGGTCATGCTGTTGGTTATGATGCGTATAAAAGGTATCATCCTGAGGTGAAGATACCTGAGAATGAAGATATACTTTCAAGAATCAAAAAAGAGTGTAAGGATGTAGAGTTTTTAGGTAAAAGTGAGCCTGTTAGGGCTGAAGATGTTATTACTGCTATTAAGAGGGAAAAAGAATCTCTGGATGGGCTTCTTGTCTTTGGAGGATTAACGGATGAGATTATACAGGAAGGACTGCCTGCAGTCACTGTATCACGTCCTCTTGAAGGATGCACGACTGTACCATTTCATTCATATAAGGGGAAGAAGGTATTAACATCTATTTTCCCTGCACATTATGACAAAAACCCTGAGGTTTACTCCCGTCGGATAAAAGATATAGCAGAAAAGATACGCCTGATAGATACCATTTCAAAGATGAAAGGGATGAAGGTTCTTGTAGCGACAGACCTGCCGCCTCTCGGATATTTTGAACCTATGAATATGCAGTTTGTAAAAGACAGAAAGGAATATGAAGAAACATACATGGCTAATTTAAAAAAGACATTTGGAATGGATTTTGTCACGATAACGCAGAAGGAACTCTTTGATAAGATGAGGGGGGAGGATGAAAAGAAGGCAAAAGACATAGCGAGAATGTGGATTAGTCGTTCAATGGGAGTAAGAGGAACAAACGAATCCGAGATAACAAAGTCAGCAAAACTCTATCTTGCGATGAAGGGTCTGATGGAGGAGTATGACTGCGGTGCAGTAACTGTAGAAGGATTTGGATACCCTCCGATTGGATATCAGGGGTGTGTTGAGCAGGACCTGCCATCTGCAGGGTTAGGAGTCTCACAGTTATTAACAGATGGTATAGCCGCAGCCACAGAGACCCTGACAGACTGTCTTATTACACAACAGTTGGCACTATTTTTTACAGGCAGTGGAGGACTTCTCGGTGACTATAACATAGACCCTATTAATAACACATCTATAGTATGCCACTGCGAAGGTACACTGAAGCCCTATAAAGATAGAGGACTGTCTCCGTTTGTCATAAGAAACCTGCCGTTTTTTAAAGAGAATGAGGGAGGTGCTGGTGTTGAAACCCAGTATCCTATAGGTGAAACTGTGACGGTAGTTAAGATAAGTATGTATGCCAAAAAACTCTCACTATTTACCGGTCAGACAGTTTCAGGGGATGAATTGTTTCCTTACTGGGCAGATATACTGGGGAGAAACAAGGTCGCCGTCAAGACTGATGCAAAAGCACTGCTGGATAACGTTGACTGGGTGACATTTGGTAATCACAGAGTTGCATTTTTTGGTGATTGGAGACAGCAGTTTAAAGACCTTGCCAAACTGATTGGTTATGAGGTAGTTGAAAAAGACAGGATTAAATAATTATTATAAACGACAGAGAAAAGGAGAAAAAATGGATAGAAAAGCGAGAATCTATGTGGTATTTTCTTCAAGTGGATTTTTTGGAAGTACAGGAACGTATAAACTCCGATATCCTGAAGGTAAGGTTCTGACCAATCAGGATATACTGGATGAAATAAAGAAAAGGTGTAAAGGTGTTGAGTTTGTTGGAACAACAGAGGTTGAAAAACCCGGATATGCGGTTGGTAACATCCAATCTCAGGCAGGGAATCTTGATGGTATCCTTTATTTCGGGACACTTCCGCAAGAGATACTTGATATGGATATCCCCAAGATAGCGGTATTTCCTCTATGGAGTCAGTGGCAGTCTCCTTACTCCGTGCCAAAAGGGAAAAGGGTGCTTACAGGGTGTATACCCATTATTCCCGATACCAAAAGTTCTGTCTTTTCAGCCCGTCTGGATGAGGTGGCACGCAAGATAGAACTTGTCCGCATTGCATCCACCCTTAAGTCATTAAACATCCTTGAGGTAACAGACCTGATGTTGCTTGGAGGATATGAGCCTACTTCTCTTCAGTTTCAGGATGAAGGGCGGGCGCTTTACGAGAAAAGATATATTGATAACCTTCACCAACTTGGTGCGAACATCACTGTAAGACCGCAGAGTGAAATGTTTGCAAAAATGGACGGGATAGAAGGCAAGAAAGCAAAAGAGGTAGCAGAGAAATGGATGGAAGAGGCGGAAGATATTGTCGGTACAAACAGGGAAGAGATAACAAAATCTGCCAAACTCTACTTAACAATGAAGGAGATGATGAAAGAGTACGGGTGTAATGCCATAACAACAGAGGGCTATGGAGCTTTCATCTACTACCCCGGAGGTCCAATCCCTTCACAGGGGCTGCCTTCCTCCCAGTTTTGTACGGATGGTGTAATCGCTACATCAGAAACACTTTTTGACAGTCTGGTCACCCAGCAGTTGGGTCTGTTAATGACGGGTTTTGCAGGCCTTAATGGTGACTACGTGATAGATGAGGGCAATAACAAGGCATATATCGGGCACTGCGAGTGTCCATTTAATGACCCGTATCATAAAGGGAAAAATCTTCCCTTTGTAATAAGAAATCTTCCTCAGTATCCCGTTGACCAGCAGGAAAAGGGTGGTGCATGTGTACTGGTAAGACTACCTGCCAATGAACAGGTAACAGTGGTAAAATTCAGCGTTCACGACAAAAAGATGTCTTTGTTCTCCGGAACTACCGTTGACGGAAATAGTTTATTCCCCGGATGGGACCATATTCTCTGCAGGACTAAGGCAGCCGTTGATACAGATGCAAAGGCGCTCCTTAAAAATCTTGACTGGAAGACATTTGGCAACCACAGGGTGGTATTTTTTGGGGACTGGAGACAGCAGTTTAAAGACATGGCTGAACTGATGGGTTATGAGGTTGTTGAAAAGGATAAACAAAAATAACAGGCATAATTTATTATTCTTGTGAAGTTAAAAAAAAGGAGAGATAAAAATGGTTGGTATGAAAAGAGGAACGGTAAAGATTAAACCTGTATATCTGGGTATTCCACACTACAGGGATATATATGGCAGTGTGTGTTCGGCAGATGTGGTGGGAACCCCGCCAATTCCTTCTCCTGCAATGAAAGAGATGGATAAAACAACACAGGAAATGATTGACGCATTCAAAAAAGGACTTGGAAAACTGGACTTTGTGGAGATTGAGAAACCATTGATTGTAAAAGAACACATAGACCTCAGGAGGTTGCCTCCCGAACTCAGTTATGACACTGATGCACTGATGGTTGCAGGTGGAACCTATCTTGAACGTTACACTGTTTCACAATATAACCTGCCGATTATTGATAGTAAATGTAGCGAGGAATTTTTGAGGGGATTGCGTGTAAAGAAGTATTTGAAACAGAGCAAGTTTCTCTATATCGGGGAGATACCATCCTTTTCAGCGCCTTATGGTCCTTATGACTTCCCTTTAATAGAAAAACAACTGGGTGTGCGCGTTCGTCACATAGAAACCAATGAGTTTTTCAGATGGTTTGACCGTTTTTCGGAAAAGGATGTAGAAAGGGAACTGAAAAACTGGGAGAAAGACTTTGATAAGATTATAGAGCCCGACCATAAAGAACTGATGAACGCTACCCGTGCCTATATGGCTCTCAAAGGTTTGTGCGAAAGGGAAGATGCCAATGGACTGACGGTGAATTGTGGACGGTTTACTGAAGAGAGACCTGTGGTGCCATGTCTGGCGTTTGCAAGACTTATAGATGAGGGAATTATGTGCAGTTGTGAGGGAGACATTACTGCGATGCTTTCTTCGTTGATGATTCATGCCGTAAGCGGGCAGTCCATGCTTATGGGCAACTTTGGTTCCAGTCCCGGATGGTTTGAAGCCAAAGAGGGAGAGATAACGATTGAGCATGATATTATACCTATTTCTATGGCTTCTACAGGTTTTACGGTTCGTGACTATCATGGACGTAAGTTTGGAGTGACAGGTTATGCAACGATAAAAAAGGAGCCTATGACTCTTCTGAATATGGACAAATCCCTCAAAAAAATCAGTGTCATAGAAGGTAAGATTAAAAACAGCGTGGATGGGATACACTGTCGGGTTATTGTTCATATGAAGGTTGACGGTGATGTGAATAAAGTACCCGAGATTATAGTTGGTTCCCAGCATGTATCTATGACCTTTGGTAGATACCTCGGGGCACTGAAGCAATATGCATCTCTGGCGGGGATAGAAATAAGCCATTTGTGAAACCATCAAAAAAACAGGAGATAAAATGAAGACAAAAGTAAAGGTGATTTTCCCAAAAAATGAAAAGGATAGACCTTCCTGGCCATATATAAACTATGACGTGGAAGGCAAGGCAAAAGAGGTAATAAAGGTTCTAAAAGAGAATCTTCCGGAAGTGGACTTTTCACCCCAGATTATTCAGGGCAGAGAACCGGAAAAGGCAGAAAAGATTATTGAGTCTGAAAAAGGTAAATATGACGGTTATCTTGTTTATATGACTGCGTTGTGGACTGGTATCCCCGAAGTAATTTCCAGAAAAGGGTTACCTCTCGTTGTTGCAGACGAGTTGTATTCTGGCTCTGGAGGATTCTTAGGGGTGAACTCACTGGTAAAAAGAGAGAACCTTCCTGTTGTCTGCGTTGGTTCTTCAAACTTCAATGACATCATAGATGCCGTAAGTTTATTTCCAGTCCTTAAAAAAATGAAAGAGTCAAGGATTCTGGTGGTTGCCAATGGAGAAAGTTGGGGAAGCAGAAATGACCAGGTTAACAGGATAAAAGAGATTTTTGGAACTGATGTGGTGAGAATAGATTCGGATGAACTGCGTTCGTACTACGAGAAGACCGATGTAAAAGAAGCGGAGAAGTACAAAAACAAGTGGATAAATGAATCTCTGAAGGTGGTTGAACCGGATGAAGAGGAGATACTGAAATCAGCAAGGATGCACCTGGCACTGAAAAAGGCAATGGAAGACAAAAAGGCGGATGCAGTAACCGTTGACTGTCTTGGACTTTATTATTCAGGCAAACTCTTCGCCTATCCCTGTCTTTCATTCTTCCAGTTAAACAATGAGGGCTCCACAGGTGTTTGTGAGGGGGACACAGACTCAACGATAACCCAGTTGCTGATAAGGCATCTGACGGGAAGACCTGCCTATGTTTCCGACCCGGTAATAGACACCGCAACAGACCAGATAATCTATGCCCACTGTGTGGCGACAAACAGGGTATACGGTCCTGACGGACTGGCAAATCCCTATATCATACGTTCACACGCAGAGGACCAGAAGGGAGCATCGGTTCAGTCTATTATGCCTCTCGGAGAGGCAATAACGACAATAAAGGTAAGTGTGACGAATAATGCTTTTTCCATTCATCAGGGAAGGTCTGTAGGCAATGTTGATGAAGACAGGGCATGCAGGACAAAACTGGCAGTGGAGACTGACGCCCAAAAGGTACTGGA
>CAYORP010000045.1:0-5037 GCA_964406415.1 uncultured bacterium | reverse complement strand
AGAGAATCCTGTAAACCTGATTGACCGAATACATCAGTTTCTGGCTGTAAACAGGTCTGTCATTAATAAATATATACTGCTTATCTCTGACCGGCCTTTTGAGGTTTATGTCGCCTAAAAGAACCTTGAATGAAATCTCTCTTTCTTTCAACTCTTTTTCAGCAGAAAGAAGATTTTTTTTGTCCAGGTTAATAGATTCAGCAAACCTTGACAGGTATCCTGCAGAAGGGTTAAAATTGAAGACGCTTCTTCCGTTGTGGGTGAGTGAAAACCTTTTGCTGTAAAAAACGATGGCATATGGTAGGAGAATATTTATAATCCTTCTAAATTCTGTCGTGTCGGATTTCAAAAATTTCCTCCTTGCCGGTGTATTGAAAAACAACTCCCTTACCTCTACCGTTGTTCCGTCAGGATGGCTGACATCTTTCACACCTATGTTCTCTCCACCCCTTATGTGAATCTCCCTGCCCCCGGTCTCACAACTCCTTGATTTGCTCCTTAAAACCACGTCGGCAACCGCAGAAATACTGTAAAGCGCCTCACCACGAAATCCGAGGGATTGAATGTTGTAAAGGTCATCGGAAGCACTAATCTTGCTTGTAGCATGTCTCTTGAAGAGTTTTTCAACGTCATCCGGTTCAATACCGCATCCATCATCCTTTACAGAAATAAGTCCCTTACCTGCGGATTGGATTTCAATTAGGATATTTTCCGCACCGGCATCAAGTGAATTTTCAACAATCTCCTTCACAACCGAGGAAGGATTTTCCACCACCTCCCCTGCGGCTATCTTGTTCACCACATCCTGCGACAAAAACCTAACCTTTCCCATTTTCTTTTATTCTCTCCTGTATCTTTTTCAGTTTAATACTTACCTCAAGCGGCGTGGTATTCTCAACATCAATGGATAAAACCTCTTCCTTGACTTTTTTAAGAGCATCTATATCCTCTTTCAGTTCCTGGTAGGGCGATTTTTTCTGTTCCCTGAAAAGGGAAGGGACGTCAGCACGCATCTCACCTATGATATGTTCCTGCAGTGTTCCCTGAAGTTCAAGCCGTGAAAGAATCTCATCCGCTCTTTTTATAATCTCCGATGGAATGCCGGCAATCTGTGCCACGTAGATACCGTAACTCTCGTCTGTACCCCCGGGCATAATCTTGTGCAGAAAGACCACGTCTCTCTTACCCGTCCGTATAGAATCTGCAACGCTTTCACTGACGGCAACATTGTAGTTTTTAACTCCTGTATTTCCTTCAGATAATCCGGTAAGTTCATGGAAATGGGTGGCAAATAATGTACGCACCTTTTGCTTCGTCAGATACTCGGCAACAGCCCACGCGAGGGAAAAACCATCATAGGTGCTCGTTCCTCTGCCAACCTCATCAAGAACCACCAGACTTCTTTTTGACAGGTTGTTGATGATGCCTGCCGTTTCGGTCATTTCAACCATAAAGGTACTCTGTCCCCTGCTTATCTCATCCCGCGCACCTATACGTGTAAAAATCTTGTCAACAAGGCCTACTCTGGCCATATCAGCAGGGACAAAACTCCCCATCTGAGCCATTATGACAATAAGTGCCGACTGTCTTATGTAGGTGGATTTACCCGACATATTCGGACCTGTTATGATTAAAAAATGGTCATCCTTATTGTTCAAAAGGATATCGTTAGGCACAAAAAAATCTTCAATCGTCTTCTCTACAACAGGATGCCTTCCGTTTTTAATCACTATGTCAAAACTTTCGTCCACTTCGGGCCTGACATAATCATTTGCGGTTGCTGCTGAAGATAGAGAACAAAGGAGGTCCAGGGCAGCCACTGAAGAAGCAGCGGAATATATCTCCGCGGCGTATTTGAGAATCTCCCCCTTTACAAGTTCAATCACCTCATTTTCTATCGCGAGTATCTTTTCCTCCGCGGTGAGTATCCTGTCTTCAAATTCCTTCAGTTGCGGGGTAATAAACCTTTCGGCGTTGACCAGTGTCTGTTTTCTGATGTAATCTTCGGGGACAAGAGAAAGGTTCGTCTTCGTCACCTCTATATAGTATCCGAAAACACTGTTGTATCCTACCTTGAGGGAGTTTATGCCGGTCCTTTTAATCTCCTCCTTCTGCATATTCCTGAGCCATTCTTTAACGTTATCCCTTACGCTTCTCAACTCGTCCATCTCTCTGCTGTAGCCTGCCTTTACAAACCTGCCTTCATACCCTGTAACCGGAATGTTCGTTTCCACCGTTTTTGATAAAAAATCTCTAAGTTCCGGAATATCCTTAACTGTGGTAAAAAAACGGTTGTCGCCGCCCTGCTCTTTCAATATACGCAACAACACAGGTATCTTTTCAAGAAAGTTGTTCACTACCAGAATATCTTTTACCGCACTGCTGTAGTCACAACTGATTTTTGAGACTGATTTTTCAACATCCGTAATCCCCTTCAGCACTTCTACGATTTCAGAACGCAGGTCAGAACTCTCAATCAAAGACTGAACGGCATCCTGTCTCTCCTTTATCTCCCGTATGTCAAGCATAGGATGATAGACCCAGTATCTCAGCATCCTTTTCCCCATAGGTGTCACAGTACTATCAAGGACTGAAACAAGACTGTCTATCTCAAGACCATAGGTTGCAAAAGGAGAAATATAGAGATAATCCGTATCAGTGTAAAGTGAAATTCTTGTAATATGACTGAGAGGTTTTTTGTTCACCTGCCTGAGATACTCAAGCAGTCCCCCTGAACTTCTGACTGCAAGAGGTATGTCATCTATGCCAAAACCTGCAAGATTAGCGGTCTTGAAGTGGTCACAAAGACTTTTTCTTGCAATATCTGTGTTAAAGGTCCAGTCTTCACACTCGGTAAGAGTTATCTTCTTTAACCTGACCAGAGGCTGACTGAAAAACCCTTCAACAACCTCTTTTTTGCCGGCAGGAAAGATACACTCATATACAGGCAGACCGGAAATGAGTTCCGCAACCCTTTCCATATTCTGGAAACGGTTTGTATGAATGGTTCCGCCCTCAGCATAGTCAATAAAAGAAACCCCTACCTCTTTCTTATCCGGGTAGATGGAAACCAGATATCTTGAGTCAGAGGCATTTTCGTCTATAAACGTCCCTGAGGTGATAAGACGGATAACGTCCCTTTTGACTATCCCTTTCGCCTTTGCCGGGTCTTCAACCTGTTCGCATATTGCAACCTTCTGTCCCGCCTTAATCAGCCTGGCAATGTAGGAATCCGCAGCATGATAGGGTATGCCGCACATAGGTGCCTTCCCTGCACTGCCAGCACTTCTTGAAGTTAGAACAAGGTCAAGTATTCTGGAGGCAGTTTTTGCATCGTCATAAAACATCTCGTAAAAATCACCGAGACGGAAAAAGAGGATGTAGCCCGGGTAGGCACTTTTCATCTCATTGTACTGCTTCAACATAGGCGTGAGATTTTCCATAACCTAATAATTATACCACATAAAATTTGGCAGGTTCAGTTGTTGTTAAAAAGGGAAAAGATTCTCAATCTCTTTCTTTTTCATATCAGTCTGTCTTCCGGCAGGAGCAGTGTATACTGCCTCTACATACCTGATTTTTTCGGCTTTCTTTCCATACTTCTTTTTAAGCCATTCTCTGTAACCATCGCTAAAAACCTTTTGTCTTTTCCCCCGTAAGTCTTCAAGAAATTCCAGACGCCCCTTTTCATCGGCAGGTATCTTGTCAAGAATACCCATTGTCCACGGAAGCCATTCGTACATCTGAGAGGTATGTTGATGCAATGCAAGTATCTTTCTCTTCCAGACTGAATCTATGGGGATGCAGATATTAAATGCCTCCTTCTGAGGTTTGCCCGGAGAAACGTAGAAATAACAGGGGTTTTCCTTAAGCGCGGGAACTTCTGGAACCGCATGGGGAACAATAACCGAGTAGGAGGTGTCAAGCACCAGTTGACTGGTATATCTGTGGTCAGGATGATACTCCACAGGGGAATGCGTGAAGATTATGTCCGCCTTAAACCGTCTGATTAACCTGATAAGTTCTTTTCTATTGGCAAGAGACGGCATTAACTCACCGTTGCATATCGGCAGAATTTTATATTCTACGTCCATTACCCTGGCTGCATTCTGTGCCTCTTTCCTGCGTCTTTTAGCAAGTTCCTTTTTGCCGATAATCTGATGGCCCGTACATCCATCTGTCATAGAAACCATCATTACCCTGTGTCCTTTTGCACGATAAAGCATCGCCATCCCACCGAGCTGCCAGTCAGGGTCATCAGGATGCGCCCCGATAATCATAACATTCATTTTTCTCCTCCCAAATCTTCTCTTCTATCCTTTCCCCCTTGAAAAAGGGGAATTACAAAGAAGAAGATAAAGTTTCCATTTTTAAAAGATGATAAACAGGTTTATAAGATACATCATCTGTATTTTTTGTCAGGCCAGAGAATCTTCGTTACCTTCCCTGTTTTTTCGCTCTCCATTGCCTTAGCCAGCACCGCCACACCAGCCCGGCCTTCCCGTGCCGTGGGAGATATCCCTCTTCCTGAAAAATGTGCCTCCACGAGAGCATCCCTCATTTCCACATCGCCGACATGCCCCACCCCTCCGGTCTTAATACTTATCTTCTCCGGCTTCTTTTCATAGGAACGGAATACCTCTATGTGATTTTTCTCTCCTATCTCAAGTCTTGCGTGTCCTCTGGTTCCCTGCAGTATAAACCTCCACGCGTTATCCGGAGCAAAGAAAATTTCAGCAACGCTCATACGTGCTCCACTGGCATATTCAACAAGCATCAGGGTATTGTCATTAACATCTATACCAGCGTCAAAAACGCAGGCAATCTGCGTGGGCAGAGGATTTTTTTTATTTAGTTCTTTGCTGCCGCCGACCGCACCGTTGTAAAAATGATAGTCACAGGTATCTGCCTCAGGACAGTTGGTACAGACTCTTCCCCTGCAGTCATCCCTGCCACCGAAAAGGTCTCTACCTCCACTGGCATAGACACTTATCGGGTCAGAATCCACGAAATCATTCACCAGGTCCATAAGGTGGA
>CAYORP010000044.1:0-14767 GCA_964406415.1 uncultured bacterium | reverse complement strand
ATCTGGTGTATCCTTATGTTATAGATATTAACACTCTCATTATAAAATTCTCTTCTATCCGCAATGCTCTCCTCAATCTGGCTGATTCTGGTCTGCAGTTGTATGAAGTTGTTATTCGCCTTCAGTTCCGGATAGTTCTCTGCAACTGCAAATATGGTCTTCAGTGCTCCGGTAATGGCTCCGTCTATCTTTTCCTTTTCTTCAACAGTACCTGCTCTCATATAATCTGTCCTGAGACTGGTTATTTTTGCAAGGGTTTCTTTCTCATACTTCATATAACCCTCGCACACCTGCACAAGTTTCCTGATTTCATCATGCCGCTGTTTCAAGAGAACATCTATGTTGGACCAGTTCTTGTCCACACTTCTGCTCAGACGCACCAGACCATTGTATATACTGACGAAATAAAGAAAAATCCCGATTACAACAAAACCGATAAGAACAACCACTATTATCCCTATACCCATTTCGCCTCCTTTACCCCGGACCGCCGCCCTTTGCTTGTCTTGCGAGGTGTTTTTTGCCGTGACAATCTTATTCTTATTCCGTGATTGCTTCGTCGTTACACTTCTTGCAATGACAAACAGTGAGGGGTTTTGATTTATCTACTTCAGAATTTGTATGAAAGAACAATTTTTAGACAGATAAGTGTCAGCAACGCACCCCCGATAGTATAAAAAAATGCCTTGTATTTATAGTGTGCAATCATCTCCTTTTCACTCCTGTTTGAAAGGATAAAATGTTTTTCCAGTTCTCCCTTACCGATGATAACATTTTCAAGGCAGTTGGGAACCGGATGTCTGGAGTCTCTAAACTCCTTCTCTGCTTTGCTGAACTCTTCGGTCACCTCTCTCTTTATCTTTTCTCTCGCCAATTCCCATTCCTTCTCGTCTATCCACATATCTTTGTTTACATCCAGTTCTTGCTTTCCTTCCGGATTTTCAACAACCTCCCTTATTCTCACTTCAACCTCTTTGTGTATCCTATCCTCAATGCTATCCGTTCTTCTGGCAGTACCCAGTACATAAATCGGTTCTTTCTTTGTTATATTATACTCTTTATATCTCCTGTCCCCCTCTCTACTGGTATACCTGAGAGGAAGGTTGGTATCAGCATCTTTGGGGTCAATAACCACACTGCCTGTATCGTCCTGGAGGAAAAAAGGAATGTCTGTCTTCATCTCAAATTCTTTAACCCAGTGGCTTGAATTCTTACTTCTGACAAGACGTTCTATTATAATATGGTAATAAACACAGGGGGTTTTTGTATAAGGGCCTGTGAGCAGTACATCAGGTATTGCAGTTCCCTGAAGTTCCACCAGTCCCATTGCAAGAGAGCGAACCTTTGAAGTAGGTACGTTTTCTATAAGGCGCTTTTTCCACAACATGAAAAAACCCTTGAAAAAAAGGTATATTCCAGCTACAACCCCTATAACTGAATAGATAAGTATTCTTGCTTTTATGTCATTCATAAATGTCAAATCTGTCCCCCTCATTCTAACCTTCTCCCCTCAATGGGCGAAGGAAAAGTAGAGGATGGGAATCAGTGCCGGAAGTGTCTCATACCCGTAAGAACCATTGCAATACCATAACTGTTACAGGCGGCAATAACCTCTTTATCTTTCAGTGCACCTCCAGGCTGTATTATAGCAGTCACTCCGGATTCCTTTAATACATCTATACTATCGGGAAAAGGGAAAAACGCATCGGATGCAACAACAAGCGGGGTGACAGTATTTTTAAAATTGTCTTTCATCTTCATTACCGCCACCCTTGCAGAATCATATCTTGACATCTGTCCCGCCCCGATACCAATAGTTTGATTCTCAGTTGCAATAACTATGGCATTGGACTTAACAAACCTGCATACCGTCCATCCAAATCTCAGTGCCGCCAGTTCCCTTTCGTCAGGTTTTCTGTTTGTTACCACGTCCATCTTATCAAAATCCCTGTCGTCCGGAGTCTGAATAAGTAAACCATCGCTCAGCGTCTTAAAGTCATAATCGGGAAAAACAGCAGCAGGGCTTTTTATTACCCTGAGGTTCTTCTTCTTTTTAAAAATCTCAAGGGCGTCCCCATCGTAATCAGGAGCAATAACAACCTCGTAGAATCTTTCAGTCATCCTTCCCGCGATTTTTCCGTCAACCTTGCGGTTAAAACCGGCGATGCCTCCGAATGCACTCAACGGGTCAGTAGCCAGAGCTTTTTCATAGGCAGTAAAAATATCTTCATCAACGGCAACTCCACAGGGGTTCGTATGCTTGGTTAAAACACAGGCAGGTAAAACAAACTGGTTGACAAGCGTACAGGTAGATTCCATATCCATAAGGTTGTTGAATGAAAGTTCTTTGCCCTGTAACTGTTGTCTGACAAACTGTTTGTCCACAAATCTGTACCACCCTGCTGTCTGGTGAGGATTTTCTCCGTATCTCAGATTCTGCACCTTTAAAAGACGCAGGTCCATCTCATCCGGCAGAAGTTCTTTCTTCTCAACCTTCCCGGTAAAATAGTTTGCTATGGCAAGGTCATATCCTGTCGTGTGCCTGAAAACCTCCGATGCACAATGGAAAGAAAATTCTTCGCTGACAGAACCGCTGTTCTTTTCCATTTCCTTTATGAATTCCTCATATAAACCGTTTTTAGAAAGAACGCAGACATATTTATAGTTTTTAGCAGCTGCCCTGAGCATCGTGGGCCCACCTATATCTATATTTTCAATTATCTCTTCGTGTGGAGCACCCTTCTTAAGAGTTTCTTCAAAGGGATAAAGATTACACACTATCAGGTCAACGGGTACAAGGTCGTTTTCCTTCATTTCCATTTGATGTTCCTTACTGTCACGTATGGCAAGAATGCCGCCGTAAATCTTGGGATGCAGGGTTTTAACCCTTCCATCCAGTATTTCCGGAAAACCGGTAAATTCTGAAACGTCCTTTACCTTAATCCCATTCTCCTTTAAGGTTCTTGCCGTACCACCTGTGGAAAGAATCTCTACATTATGTTCTGTCAAAAACCTCGACAGTTCAACAATGCCCGTTTTATCCGAAACACTCAATATCGCCCTCTCTATCTTAACCATTGTCTCCTCCCTTTCAATCCTCCCTGACCAAATCCCCTCTATCCCCCCCTATTAAGGGGGAAACTGCAAAGGAGGGAAATTGAGGGGAATTTCCCTCCAATTATTCTATACTTATATTTCTTTTTCTGAAAAATATTTTACATAGTTCCATTGTCCAGAGCGGAAAAGAAGAGATGACCAAAATCAGCAACCAGTCAAATATTCCCATAGGTTCGGTTCTAAATATCTTCTGACCGAAGGGGAGATATATCACGGCCACCTGCAACATAAATGATAGAAAAACTGCCAGTACCAGTTTAGCATTGCTGAATAACCCGAGGTTAAAGATAGACCTGGTCATACTGCGGCAATTGAAAGAATGGAACAGTTGCGAACAGGCGAGAACAATAAAAGCCACCGTTCTTGCCCGTACTATCCCCCCCTTTTCCACGAATAAAATCAGGACAAAAGCCAGTAAGGTAAAGACTGAGATAAAGAAACCCTGAATAAGTATTAAGAAAATTCCTTTTCTGGTAACTACCGGGGCAGATGGTTTTCGCGGCAGCCGATTCATAACATCTGGTTCAATCGGCTCCATCCCCAGAGATAGAGCGGGCAAACCGTCGGTCACAAGATTAATCCAGAGTATATGTACAGGGAGAAGTGGAATCGGCAGGCCTATAAGCGCAGATATAAACATTACCAATATCTCGCCGGTATTACAGGATAAAAGATAGTGTACAAATTTCTTGATATTGTCATAAATACCCCTCCCTTCTTCAATCGCTGAGACAATTGAAGCAAAATTGTCATCAGTCACCACCATGTCAGATACTTCTCTGGTAACGTCTGTGCCGGTAATTCCCATAGATATACCTATATCCGCCTCTTTCACAGCAGGTGCATCATTCACTCCATCACCTGTCATAGCAACCACTTCGCCTATTTTCCGCCAGGCTCTGACAACCCTCAATTTATGCTCAGAGGAAACACGTGCATAAACCGATATGTTCCTGACCTTATCCAGAAGAACATTTTCATTTAAAGCATCCAGCTCCTCCCCGCTGAAAGCAAGTGAGTCTTCTTGAAAAAAACCGAGTTCCCGGGCAATAGATACGGCCGTATTCTTGTGGTCCCCTGTAATCATAACGGTTCTTATTCCTGCCTGCTTGCACTTAGCAATTGCTCCTTTAGCTTCGCTCCTTGGAGGGTCAATCATAGCAACCAGTCCTAAGAATGTAAGGTTATTTTCAACCAGAGCAGACTTATAACGATTAGAAGACACCTCCAAGTCACGATAGGCGATTGCCAGTACGCGCATTGCTTCATTAGCAAATCTGCCGTTCACCTGAAGTATTTTTTGCTTATCCTCCGGAGTTATCAGACCAGGTGTACCTCTATTCTCAATGTATTTACAACTTTTCAGGATACCTTCAGGTGCCCCTTTTGTGAAAGCAATGATACGTTCCTTATCCCTGCGTATAACGGTCATTTTTTTACGTTCTGAATCAAAGGGGATTTCATCAATAAAAGCAAATTCTTCCTCCTGAGACTCCTTCCAGATATCTGCCTTTGCCGCCGCTGTCAAAAGGGCAGATTCTGTGGGGTCACCGATTGCTTTATATCCATCGCCGTTTTTGACCAGTTGAGCACCATTACACAAAACTGCCGATTTCAAAAGTTTCAGCAACTGAGGGTATTGAGCAACGTCAATCTGCTTTTCATTCAAAAAGAACCCTCCTTCTGGTTCATAGCCGATACCGGTTACATCAAAAATCAGACTGTCAGTGAACAATCTCTTCACTGTCATCTCATTTTTAGTCAGAGTCCCTGTTTTATCCGAACAGATAACCGTAGTACATCCAAGGGTTTCAACAGAAGGTAGTTTTCTGATAAGCGCATTGCGTTTTATCATGCGCTGTACACTTAAAGCCAGCACGATTGTCACAACCGCAGGTAGTCCCTCGGGAACTGCGGCAACAGCAAGACTCACAGCGGTCAAGAAAACATCCACTATTTCCCCTCCACGCAGCCACTCAAGAAGGAAAATCAGCCCTACTATGGCAAAACAGAAACGCACTATCAACTTACTGAAACTCTCCAATTTTTTCTGCAGAGGAGTTGACTCATGTTTAATCTCCTGAATCATACCGGCAATTTTCCCCAGTTCAGTCTGCATACCAGTATCAACAACTATAACTTTTGCTTTTCCTGCCACAACCGAGGTTCCCATATAAACCATATTTGCCCTGTCTGCCAGCGGAATATTTTTTTCTTTCAGAGCGATACCGGTCTTTAAAACAGGTATTGATTCACCGGTAAGACTTGCTTCCTGAACGCGGAAATTGGAGGTATGCCAGGCAACACGACAATCAGCAGGAACGTGGTCACCGGATTCCAATTCAATAATATCTCCTGGCACAAGTCTGCCGGAGGGAATAACAGTATGTTTTTTATCCCTGATAACCTTAGAGGTGGGGGAAGATAATTTTTTTAAGGCAGCGAGAGATTTTTCAGCACGGTATTCCTGTATAAAACCCAAAATGGCATTCAGGATAACAATTGCAAAAATAACCAGAGCATCAACCAACTCCTGTAGAAATCCGGAAATTAGCGCTGCACCGATTAAAACCCAGATGATGAAATCCTGAAATTGCTCAAGGAATATAAACAAAGGTGAGCGGGTTTTCCCCCTTTCTATCTGGTTAGGACCGTACTTTTGAAATCTCTGCTCAGTCTCTACATCTGAAAGACCTGCTGACAGATTTGTATTAAGGTTTGCAACAACTTCGTCAACGGGCAAATGCCAGAAATGTTTCATCGTGAAAAATTCCATTCTTCAAAAAGATAACGAGGAATCTCTTCAAGGAAGACAGATTTCCTGTTGGTAAATGTCCTGTAAAAATCCCGGATATAATAGGTTATGTATATATCCTCTTTTGCCCTCGTCAGCCCCACATAAAAAATCCTTCTTTCTTCTTCAAGAGATAGAATGTCAGAGACAGAAGAAGGATGGGGAAAATGGTTGGCTGAAATCCCTATAAAAAAGACTATCTTCCACTCAAGGCCCTTTGCCTGATGTACGGTAGAGAGTGTCACAGGGGAAGAAATGAAAGGATTTTCTCCCCTTGAATGTTCCTGCAGTGAAGACTCTGATATAAAGTCTGACAGGTCTGTGTATGCTGATGCTATTGTTTTTAACACCTTCATATCTTCAAGACGTTCGGTGTCATCCCTGTATTTTTTTTCAATGTATCCTGCATATGTTTGCATTATCAGGTCTATTCCTGATGGCACGTCATTCATATCCTTGATTTTTCTCAGTATCTGCAGAAGTGCCTTAAGACCTTTCATAACCTTGACATTCATATTTAAAGAGTTGAGATTGTCACAAAACTCCGTAAAATTTTTCACACCTGCCATATAACTGAATAACTGGTCCGCAGTCCTGTTTCCAATCCCATCCGTCAAGGTAAAAAGTCTCTTCCATGCAATCCCATCGTTAAAGTTTTCCACAACCCTGAAGTATGCTATCACATCTTTTATGTGCGCCTGCTCAAAAAACCTTAACCCGCCTCTTATTATATATGGTATTCTCAACCTGTTAAGTTCCATTTCAAGTTCGGCAGATTGATACCTTGAACGGAATAGAACTCCTATATCTGAAGGCTCAATCCCTGTGTTTATTAACTGGACTATCCTTTGTGATACAAAAACAGCTTCGTCTTCCGGACAATAGCATCTTACAAGGACAGGCTTTACACCGGTTTTCCTGATACTCTTAAGTTTTTTGGGAAATCTTACCCGGTTGTTAGCAATGCTTTCATTGGCAAATTCCAGTATCTGCGGTGTGGAACGGTAATTTACATCAAGATAAAAGGTCTGTGTATCAGGATATATCCTGGGAAACTCCATAATATTGTTTACCGTTGCACCTCTGAAAGAATAAATACTCTGGGCATCATCCCCCACAACCATTATGTTCCTGTACCTCTTTGCCAAAAGATAGAGGAGCATAGATTGTAACTTATTGGTATCATGATACTCATCAACAAGAATATACCTGAACTTTTCGGATATTTTTGTACCAACACCTTCGTTTTTTAGCAGTTTATACCACAGGACCAGAAGGTCATCATAATCCATAAGATTTGATTTTCTCTTTCGCTTCTGATATTCACTATTTATTGCCTCAAAACGCGAAATAAGGTTTGAGTGTTTGGGGAATCTTGTATTTACAATATCTTTAATGCTTTCAATTGTATTTACAGATAAACTCAGAATTTTTTTTATCTTGGCAGGCGGAGGAAATTCTTCATCTTCGGAAAGGGGCCCTACAATTTCCTTTAAGATTGATATACTGTCTTCTTCATCAAGTATGGTATAATTGGGGTTGATATCTAACACATCACCATAGGTTCTCAGCAGTTTGTTACCTATATGATGGAATGTCCCTGCCCACAACCCTCTCGGATAGGAACCGAGGAGGGTCTCAACCCTTGAAATCATTTCTTTTGCGGCTTTATTGGTAAAGGTAACAAGCATTATTGAAGAAGGTGGAATACTATTTTCAATCAGCCAGCAGACCCTGTAAACAAGAACCCTTGTTTTTCCCGAACCTGCACCTGCAAGAACGAGACAGGGACCCTCACCCTCTTTAACAATTTCCAACTGCTGAGGGTTTAACTCTTTTTCATAGTTCAGACCTTCAAAAATCTTTAAACTCATTTTCTACTTCCCACAGTGAGATACAGGACAGCCATCCTCACCGCAATACCATTGGTAACCTGTTCAAGAATACGGGCATTGCTCTTCTCCGCAATTTCAGATTTTATTTCAACACCCCTGTTCATAGGGCCCGGGTGCATAATGAGCGCACCACTCTTTACTTTTTTGTACTTCTCTTCGTCTAAACCGTAAAATGCACTGTATTCCTTCAGAGAAGAGAGAAAGTTCTCTTTCTGCCTTTCCTTCTGTAATCTGAGGAGATAAACCACATCTGCATTTTTTATCGCTTCTTCAATGTCATAGGTAACAGTGGCACCCATTTTTTCTATTTCAAGGGGTATTATTGATGGGGGCCCACATACCCAAACGTCAGCACCAAGTTTGGAAAATCCCCATATGTTTGACCTCGCAACCCGGCTGTGAAGAATATCCCCTATAATGGAAATTTTTATCCCTTTTATCCTGCCCAGATTTTCCTTAACGGTAAATAAATCCAGAAGTGCCTGTGTAGGATGCTCATGGCAACCATCTCCTGCATTGATAACTGCAGAAGAGACATTTTTGCTTATCATTTCAGGGGCACCGGCAATAGAGTGTCTTACAATAAAACAATCCACCTTCATCGCTTCAATGTTTTTTGCAGTATCTACAATGGTTTCTCCTTTTGATACACTTGAGGTAGCGACCTCAAAACTCAGTACATCCGCAGAAAGACGTTTTGCTGCGAGTTCAAAAGAGGTCTTTGTACGGGTGCTCGGCTCAAAAAACAGGTTAACAACTGTCTTTCCGCGCAGCGGAGGAACCTTTTTGA
The DNA here is from genome assembly GCA_964406415.1 of uncultured bacterium. GTDB lineage: Bacteria > Ratteibacteria > UBA8468 > B48-G9 > JAFGKM01 > JAFGKM01. The sequence continues at coordinate 6,171 of CAYORP010000044.1, read as the reverse complement.
CCTGTCTGCTGCTTACCTCCTTGAATGTTACTGCAGTGTCAAGTATGGTTTCTATCTCCTGCCCTGTAAGTTCCTCAAGCCCTATAAGGTCTTTTCTATCCCATGTCATTTTTTTCTATCAAAACCTTGTCCACCCCGTCAATCTCCTTCAACCTTACCTCTACCATCTCGTTCATCGCCGTCTTAACATACCTTCCTGTAAAATCCGCATTTATAGGAAGTTCCCTGTGCCCCCTGTCAACAAGAACAAAAAGTCTTACAACTGTAGGTCTCCCAAGGTCAACAAGAGCATCCAGGGCAGCCCTGACAGTCCTGCCGGTAAAAAGCACGTCGTCAACCAACAGTATATTCCTGCCATCTATATTGAACAGAACATCGGTCTCTGCAACTACGGGGTGTGCACCTATCTTGCTGAAATCATCGCGGTAAAGTGTTATATCAAGATATCCAACAGGAACATCCGAGCACGAAAGGGCACCCTTCAGTCTGTCTGCAAGAACAGCCCCTCTCCTTCTGATGCCTATAATAGCCATATTGGACAGCCCCATCTCTTTTTCAATAATTATGGCTGTTTTCCTGAGAATTTCGTTGATTTCCCGCCCGCTCATTATCTTCTTACCCATATTTTAATAATATCATACCTCCGTTAATTATAAAAAATTATAAAAATTCTGGATAAACCCAAAATCTGAAATTTCTACATAAGGATAATAGGTAGAGAAAAGAAAGTGTTTAAGAGTATATGGGAAGATTAAGCGGTTATATGCCCTGAACTATCCGGCGTGCAAGAATAGAAGGGAGACCCCTTTCAATTATCTTCTTTCTCGTTTTTTCCACTGGATACTCGAGCCTGTGGAGTGTAAAAGTCCTCTTGTCAGTATTATATATCCCGACACAGGCAAATGGTAGCCCGTCTCTCGGCTGGCCTACGCTACCCACATTGATAAGATATACAAATCCATCATCTATTTTAAGAGCCATCTTTCCGCTAAAATCGGTATATATAACCTCTGTACTTCCGTCTTCCACATTTCTCCTGAATCCACCGGGTATGTGCGTATGCCCGAAAAAGCAAATCCTTTGAGTCAGCAAAGAAAATTCTTCCTCAGTATCTTCCTTACAAAGGATGTATTTGAAAAGCGGAGAGGAGATAGAGGCATGTACAAAACAGGTATCATCCTTTACTTCCTTTTCAGAAAGATTTTTCAGTTTCTCAATAATCTCAGAAGACAGTCTGTTCTTTGTCCATTCAAGGGAAACCCTCGCTGTATTCTTAAATCTTGAAAGGTCTTCTGTAACAATACCCTCTTCATGATTTCCTTTTAATACAACGTCTGCCTCTTTTAAAATCAGGTTGACGCACTCTTCAGGGTCGGGTCCGTATCCAACCACATCACCGAGAGAAACGAGAAAATCTATTTTATCATCTAAAAAAACTATAACTGCTTCTATGGCTTCAATATTCCCATGAATGTCTGAAATTATACCTATTCTCATTGTGACGTGTATTCAATGTACAAACGGTCAAGTTCATCTTTCACTTCAGACATAGAGCTGTATCTTTTGAAAGGTTCTCTCTGGGTTGCCCTGACAATTATTGAATAGACCCGTTCATTACCGAGACGGTCCTTCAAAAACTCATCAAGGAGCATACCGAATGAGTATATATCACTCCTCAAGTCTGTTACGCCTTTGCTCCTCTCAGGTGCCATATACCTTTCGGTCCCTCCTGCATACTGGCTTTTTTTAGACCACCTGCTCAGACTTTCCGCAAAACCGAAGTCTGTCAGTTTGAGATCTTCATTACCCCTACCAACTATTATGTTTTCAGGTTTTATATCGTTGTGCACAATTCCTCTTGAGTGAAGATAATCTACGGCAGACGCCAGTTTAGAGAAGAATCTAATCAGCCAATCCGTTTTAATCTCTGTTGTCTGGGAGGCAAGCCGGAGATTATTTCCGTACACATACTCCATAAATATCACCAGTAAATTCCCTTTCCTGACAAGACCGTAAACCCTAATTATATTTTCATGGACAATTGTTGATTGTATCTTTGCCTCTTTGGCAAACTGTTTGATTTGCAAAGGGCTGTTTCTGTGGGGATGCAGAACCTTTATAGCAACCGTCTGGCCCCATTTCCCTCTACCGATGGAACATGAACAACGCCATACTGTTGATGTCGCTCCCTGCCATATCTTTTCTTCAACTGTATACCCGACAATGTTTTCTCCTGCCAACCTGACAAGATAGTCACTCCTTACCTGCATCTTATACCCCCTTTGACCGATTTTCCTGCTTATAAGAATTAACCTTTTTACACCAGGCGCAGACTTCGGGTCTCATAGTAGAGGGAAGAAGTGAATATCTGACGGGATGGCAATGATAATTAATCCTCCCCCTCTACCTATCTTTTCCTTTTGTAACAATTGTAACATATTTAACAGATTCTTTCAAATTTTTTCAGTCTGGTATAAAATAGTTTTTTAAACACATTCTTTTTGGAATAGGAAAAGGAAAAGAAAATATGTTAAAAGGGGTAATATTTGACTTTGATGGAACTCTTGTTTTCCACGATATGGACTTTAAAAAAATTCGCGAAACGATAATTAAAAAAGCGCTACAATACAGACTGCATATTCCCCGTAAAAACTTCCATATTCTTGAATTGATTAACTACATAGAAATACACAACAAAAAAAATACTCTTTCTAAAAAGTTCCTTGCGGATGCCAGGCGGTATCTCAAAAACTGCGAAATAGAGTCTGCAGGAAAATCATACCCTGTTCCGGGAGGCATCAATTTTATAAAAGCTCTGAAACGAAAGGGTATAAAAACAGGGATTATCACAAGAAACTGCAGAGATGCGGTAGAAATGGTTATAAACAGATTTGACATTCCTTATGATGTACTTCTTACAAGAAATGATACAGAGAAGGTAAAACCTGACAAGATGCACATTAAAACGGCTATTAAACTCCTCGGACTGCAAAAAAATGAAGTTATTATGGTTGGCGACCACCCTATGGATATAAGTTGCGCAAAAAAATCAAAGGTTCTCTCCTGTGGAATCCTGTCAGAAAACACCAGTTACAAATTATTTGAGAAAGCCGGAGCAGACTTTATATTTGAAAACATTAAAGATGTTGGCTACCTTCTTGGAATAAAACATATAATGCCGGGTAAATTACCCAACCCATTATTAAACCATCTTCTGAAACGTTATGTAACAACAAAGAATGATTCTGTAATTGTCGGTCCCGGAATAGGCATTGACTGTGCAGTTTTCAAAAACCCCGGGAACATCATATTTGCAAAAACCGACCCTGTTACACTGACAGGGCAAGACACAGGATTATACATCGTCAACATAAATGTTAATGACCTTGCGGTAATGGGGGGAAAACCAAAGTGGTTCCTATGCGACCTTTTATTCCCGGATAAAACAACGTTTCAGGAGATAGAAGATGTTTTTTACCAGATATTCAGAGGGTGTAAAAATTATGACGTAGACTGGCTTGGTGGACATACGGAAATATCCAGAGGGGTTAAAACAACCATTGCCTGCGGGACAGTACTGGGGAATCCTTTAAAAAACGTGGTAAAAAGAAAGGCGCCTGCAGAAGGAGATAAGATTTTTCTTGTAAAAGAAGTCGGCATTGAGGCAGCATCGCTTATAGTCAGGGAAAAGAGGCAACATCTACAAAAAAAATTCTCTCAACGATTTATCAGAAAAGTCCTTAATGCCGTTTACAAACCAGGAATAAGTGTCTTTAATGAATGTAACCTTTTGTGGAAAAATTTTGACGTAAAGATTTTACATGACCCAACGGAAGGAGGACTCTCAACAGCACTCTATGAAATTGCAGATATTTATAATGCGGGTTTTGTTGTCAATGATAGAGATATTATCTTCTTCCCTCCACTGCTAAAACTCACAAAAATGTTCAACCTGAACCCCTATGGTATCATTTCTTCCGGCTGTCTGATAGGTATTGCATCCGGGGAGGAAAGCAGAAGAATAAAAGACTTTATGGAGCGAAGAAAAATAAAATGCAGTATAATAGGGGAGGTTACAAAAAAAGAAAAGGGTGTTTTCCTGAGAAAATCCGGGAATCTGAGCAGGTTCCCTGTTTTTGAAAGGGATGAAATAACCCGGCTATAGTCTCTGATAGATTGATTTTCATAAAAAAATATGGTAATATATAACAAACTGTGGATACGAAACCCAAAAAGATACTTGTAATTGAAGATGAACCTGACTCGCGTATGCCTCTCTCTCTGGCACTTAAGTCATCCGGATACATTGTTTTTGGAGCAGAAAATGGTGAGGAAGGCCTGAGAATCTTCAAGGAAGAGAAACCTGACCTTGTTATCCTTGATGTTATGATGCCCGTTATGGATGGATGGGAAGTTTTAAAAAGGATAAAGGCCGGGTTTAAGAGCAGAAAGGTTCCTGTTATCATGGTAACGGGCAAAGATGAGGATAAAGACAAGGTAAAAGGATATGACTATGGAGTTGATTTCTACGTAACCAAGCCTTACAGCATACAGAAACTCCTGCCCATCATACGCGACATTATCTCGAAATGACCAAATAATCCCTTTTGCCCCCCATTCTATAATTCTTACGTTGAATTTCAGACCATCTACCTCCTCCATTTGACTTTTTGAAGGGAACGGATATAATAGTATAATAAAATCACAGGTGTAAAACTAAATAAAAGATAGGAGAGATAATGGAAAAACAATATGAGGTTTGTTTCCTTTTGAGATCGGATATAGGCGAAGAAGAAACGGGGAAAGAGGTTAAATTTATTGAAGAGAAGATGAAGGAAAACGGAGGAGAGATAGTTAAAAAAGATTTCTGGGGAACTAAACGTCTTGCTTATCCCATTAAAAAGAAAACGGATGCTTCCTATTACATTTTTTACCTAAAGGCCTCTCCGAAAGTAATGCCAATTATGGAACGGTCTTTCGAACGTAGAGATAATATCCTCAGATACCTGTTTATGAAAAGGGGAAAACTTCCCGCAGAAGGGAAAAACGAGAAAGCGGAACCACGCAGGCAAAAAAGCACGGCGAAGGAGAATAAAACCAGGTAAATAAGAATTCATGGATGCATCAAAAGAATCTTTTTGACCGTGAAAGAATACACGGTCAAGTTCAGAATAAGGGGAATAAAGGAGGTAAAAAAATAATGGCGGGACCAAATCTGAATAAGGTCTTCCTTATAGGGCGGCTTACGAGAGACCCTGAGTTGAGATATACTCCTGGAGGACAGGCAGTGGCAAATTTTGGATTGGCTGTTAACAGGGATTATCCTACAAAAGAAGGAAGAAAAGAAGACACCTGTTTTGTAAACCTTGTTATATGGGGGAAAAGAGCTGAGGTCTGTGCCGAGTACATGAAAAAAGGCAGTTTGATATTTGTGGAAGGACGTCTGCAATACAGAAAATGGGAAACACAGGACAAGGAAAAACGGTCAACAATGGAAGTAGTAGTGGAAGACTTCCAGTTTCTCGACAGGCCAGCAGGTTCCCCGGCTGAACAGACAACAGAAGAAACTGAAGAGCAAAATCAATAATCCCTCACCGTTTGTCATTGCAAGACATACGATTCCTTCGCCTGTCATTGCGAGGAGTGTAACGACGAAGCAATCCAGGGTCCTTTTATTCCACCGGATTTTTTTTCACGGACTCCGCTTTTACAGACTCCACCTTCATTGGTTCTGCTTTTACCTGATTGGCCCCAGGCTGTGCCTGTGGTTTTTTTCGGTTAGGCAATGCCGATCGTCGTTGTTGTTGCTGCTGTGACGAGGGTGGACGCCTTCTATTTGCAGAATTTTGATGGGGTTTTTGCGTTCGAGCGAGTGAATTGTTTTGATCACTACTCGCTGTTTTAGACGCAGTCTTTCCAGATTTGTCAGTATCTGAACCAAATAGTTTTTGCATCAGTCTTTGTAAAAAGTTCAATGTGCTTTGAGTTTTGAATGCTTGCTGGTCGAAAGATTTGACCGCAGGTTCATCGATTTGTGTTGCCGGCAAAGCATGGACGATGTCGAGTTCAGGCTGTTGAATCAGGGTATAGCTGAGTTTTTTAGATTTGTTGCTGCCATCTTCTTTGATTTTAGTAATATTGTATTGCGGAGAGTGCATATAGGGATTGGCT
>CAYORP010000043.1:0-11345 GCA_964406415.1 uncultured bacterium | reverse complement strand
GTATAACCTTTAGAAACCTCACTAAAATTTTTTATTCTCTCTTCGGGTTTCTGACTGGCATCCTTAACCCGCTTTATTTTCCGGTTATTGCCCATCTGTACGTATCCAGTTTTTACTGATTTTTATGTGTTTCCCCCAACCCCTGTCATCCTCCACAGGGTAGTCTTTCCTGAAGTGAGTCCCTCTGCTCTCCTTACGTTTTAAAGCGGATTGTGTGATAATGGTTGCTACAATCAACATATTCAGTGTTTCAAACCCTGTTCTGTCCGAAAATTCCTTCAGGAACGCATATTTTGTCCATTCAGCAAGTTTCTCTTCCGCTATCTGAAGAAGTTCTCTGTCTCTCTCAATACCAACATTTCTCCACATTAAACTTCTTATGGACCTCTTCAGGTCATCCCTGTCAATAAGAATATCTGCTTTTTGCGGGAAAATATTTTCCACTTTAAACTTCGGTAACTTTATGCCCCCTGCTTCAAGACATTTCTTCCCTGTTCGAGAACCAAATACAAGCCCTTCAAGCAAGGAATTACTTGCAAGACGGTTAGCTCCGTGAACCCCGGTGCAGGCTGCTTCACCGCAGGCATAAAGATTTTCAATATTTGTTCTACCCCAGAGGTCAGTTTTAACGCCTCCCATAAAGTAGTGTGCGGCCGGCCTCACGGGAATCAGTTCGCTGTTCGGCTCAATCCCGTAACGCCGACAGAAATTATATATCGTGGGGAATCTTTTTTTAAGATTATCTTTTATACCCTTCAGATCAAGATAAACGCAATTTGCACCTGTGAGTTTCATCTGGTCTATAATAGCCCTTGTTACTATATCCCTGGGCGCAAGTTCACCCGCAGGATGGTAGTTCAACATAAACCTTTCTCCCCTTGAATTCTTTAGAATTCCTCCTTCGCCCCTAACACTTTCCGAAATTAAAAAGCGCGGTGCCCCGGCCTGGTAAAAGGTTGTGGGATGAAACTGATAAAATTCCAGGTCTTCAAGCACCGCACCGCAACGATAGGCAGCGGCTATACCATCTCCTGTTATCCCAGAAGGATTGGTGGTTTCCTGGAAAATGTTTCCCGCCCCTCCAGATGCAAGTATAAATGCCTTTGCCCTGAAAATAATAAATCTCTTCTTATCTTCGTCATAAACAAGAGCTCCCATTATTCTGTTTTCCTGTGAAATAAAATCAACAAGAAAATGGGAGTGCAAAATCCTGATTTTTTTTTCCGATTCAACCTTTTTATACAAAAATTCTGCTATATTTCTCCCTACTGAATCACCCTCTATGTGAAGAATTCTCCTGCAGGTATGCCCACCTTCCCTTGTAAAATGGTATCCGTTTTTATCTCTATCAAAAACAAGCCCCATGGAAATCAGGTCTTTAATTCTGTCTATGCCCTCCCTGACAAGAATTTCTACGGCATCTGTATTTGCTATGCCACAGCCGGTTTTCAATGTATCTTCTTTATGCTTTTCTGGAGAATCCCATTCAGCGATTGCTCCTGCAATTCCACCCTGTGCGTTATAGGTACAGGTATCCCTGTATCCGTCCTTATAAAGAAGGACCGTCCTGAAATTTTTCAGTTCCATTGATACCGTCATGCCAGAGATACCACCGCCGACAACAAGGAAATCAACCTCTTCACAGGGCAACCTTTCGGAGTTAAACGAAATAAGAAAGTCCGGTATCATTTTCCTTTACAAAATCAGCATTGTATTTTAAGAGTTTCTTATGGTGCTATTACCCGATGTCATCTTCTGGAGTTGGTCCAACTTTTCTTTCCAAAATTTTTTTTCGGCTTCAGAGGCATAATCAGTTATCAGACGTCCGTTTAGATGGTCAATTTCATGTTGGATACACCTCGCCAGCAGTCCCTCTGCTTCTATAATAAACTCTTTACCGTTTCCATCCACCGCCTTCAAAACAACCTTTTTAGCCCTCTGTACTGAAATAAAAACCTCAGGTATGCTCAGACAACCTTCCACATCAATCTCTTCACCATTACTGTCTGCCAGTTTTGGATTAATCGCAGTAATGATTCTATCTTTATCCATATCAAGCGCAAGGAAAACGCTTGTTAAAACGCCAACCTGGGTAGCCGCAAGGCCAATACCACGTGCGGACTTCAGCGTATAACTCATATCTTTTACCAGTTTAACAATATTCTTATCTATATCCTTAACCTCGTTTACTGTTTTTCTCAAAACATCTTCGCCGTATATTCTTATCCTCTGTTTCATTTCTCTGTTTTATGGAGTCCTTATCTTTGTACGTAAATACCTTTCAACGGTTTTAATCGCACAATATTTTCCACACATCGTACATACATCCTTCTCTGAGGACTTATGCTTTTTGTAGTATTCATCAAATTTATGTGAGTCTATGGCGAGTTTCCTCTGACTCTTCCAATCTCTTTTGGTACGTGCTATATCCATCTTATAATCCCAGTCTTTTGCCCCGTTCAAACCTTTACCTATGTCCGCTATATGGGCAGCTATCTTCGCGGCAACTGTACCTTCAATAACATCTTCAAGCCCTGGCAGTGAAAGATGTTCACTCGGCGTAACGTAACAGATATAATCTGTCCCATACCACCCCGCAATTGCAGCGCCTATTGCAGAAGTTATGTGGTCATATCCGGGAGCAATATCCGTCGGTAGCGGCCCGAGGACATAAAAAGGAGCACCCTTGCATATTTTTTTCTGGAGTATTACATTCGCAGGAATTTCGTTTATGGGGATGTGCCCGGGGCCCTCTATAATAACCTGTATGTTATTCTCCCATGCAACACGGGTCAACTCACCGAGTGTCAACAATTCCTCAATCTGAGGGATATCCGTAGAATCCGCCAGTCCGCCAGGTCTCATTCCATCACCGAGGCTGATAACAAGGTCGTATTTTTTTGCTATTTCAATCACCCTGTCAAAATTCTTATAAAGTGGATTTTCTTTTCCATTTGCAATCATCCAACTTATAAGGAACGCTCCACCTCTGCTCACTACCGTTGATTTTCTTGAATTTCTTTTCAGCCTTTCCAGAGTTTTCAGAGTAACTCCACAGTGCAGTGTGGTAAAAGATACACCACTGCTGGCATGTCTTTCTATAACCTCAAAGAGTTTGTCAGGCTCCATTTTAACAAGAGCCCCCCTTTCCTCTATAGATTCAATAACTGCCTGATATACTGGAACGGTGCCGATGGGTACGGGGCTGCGTTCAATCACGGCATCTCTTATCTTATCAATATCTCCCCCGGTACTGAGGTCCATCACAGTATCTGCTCCATACTTGCAGGCCACCTTCAGTTTCTCAATCTCAAAATTAACATCCATAATATCCGGGGACGTCCCTATATTAGCGTTAACCTTTGTTTTCAATCCCTCTCCTATTCCAAGGTACGTATTTTTGTGTTTTAAGATTATCGCCTTGCCCGCGGCCACTTTCTCAGAAAGAACTGCCGGTTTAATCTTTTCTCGCCCCGCCACGTATCTTACACCCTTGCTTATAACACCTTCTACTGCCAACTGTTTTTCTAACATTCTACTCACCTCACCCGATTTCACTATTCAAGGACTGCACCGGTATTTGCCGACCTGACCATCTTAGCATATCTTAAAAGAACCCCTTCAAGTTTCTTTTCAGGCTTCTTGTACTCCTTTTTTCTTTTCTCCAAATCCTGTGCAGTAACCTTAAGTTCAAGTTTTCTATTCTTTATATCTATCTCTATAATATCTCCATCCTTCACAAGTCCTATAGGACCACCTTCCGCTGCCTCAGGACTTATATGTCCTATACAGGGTCCCCTTGTACCACCTGAGAACCTTCCATCGGTCAGAAGAGCGACCTTATTCTCCAACCCTTTACCCGATATAACCGAGGTAATTGAAAGCATCTCTCTCATACCCGGTCCTCCCCTGGGACCTTCGTACCTTATCACCATAACTCCCTCTTTTACCTTATCCTTAATAACCGCTTCCATTGCTGTTTCTTCAGAATCAAAAACCATTGCTTTGCCGGTAAACTTCATCATATTCGGGGAAACAGCAGATTGTTTGACAACCGCACCGTCAGGGGCAAGCGAACCACGTAAAATAGCAATACCTCCCTCGGGAGAATACGGTTCTTCAACACTTTTTATTACGTCTCTGTTCCATACGTGAGCATCGTCAATAATTTCTTTGAGTTTTTTCCCGCTTACAGTATCAACCCCGGTATTTAAAAGATTCTTCGCAGATAGTTCTTTCATCACGGCAGAAACTCCGCCTGCTGCATCCAGGTCCTGTATGTGTTGTTTTGAAGCAGGAGATATCTTGCAGATGTTGGGGGTATTGCGACTGAGTTTATCAAACAGGTCAAGGTCAATCCTTACACCTGCTTCCCGTGCTATTGCAGGAATATGTAAAACAGTGTTTGTAGAAGCACCTATGGCCATATCTACCCTCACCGCATTTTCAAATGCTTTTATAGTTGCAATATCCCTTGGTTTAATATTTTCCTTTACAAGTTCAACCGCCCGCATACCGGCAGATTTGGCAAGACGTACACGCTTCGCCGTTATGGCAGGAATTGTCCCATTCCCGGGCATTGCAAGCCCGAGCGCTTCGCTGACGCAGTTCATAGAATTTGCCGTAAACATACCTGAACAACTTCCTGCTCCGGGACATCCTTCATTTTCAATGGTGTTCAGAGACTCTTCATTTATCTCTCCTTTTACAAAACGGCCTACGCCCTCAAAAACAGAGATGAGGTCAACAGGTTCCCCCGTGGGAAGATAACCTGCCATCATAGGCCCACCGCTCACTATTAATCCCGGGATATTGACCCGCAGTAGAGCCATCAGCATACCAGGAACAATCTTATCGCAGTTTGTAACCATAACCACACCATCAAACTGGTGTGCCTGAAGCATAATCTCAACGGTATCCGCAATTGTCTCTCTTGATACAAGGCTGTAGTTCATCCCCTTATGTCCCATAGCAATACCATCGCAAACACCTATCGTACCGAACGAAATGGGTGTACCACCAGCCATTCTTATCCCGGCTTTTACCGCTTCGCTTATCGTATTAAGGTGTATGTGCCCAGGGACTATTTCATTGGCAGAATTAGCAACGGCTATCATTGGTCTTTCAAGTTCTTCATCCGTTAACCCAATGGCTTTCAAAAGAGAGCGGTGCGGCGCCCTTGTTATCCCTTTCTTTACACTGTCACTTCTCATTTTATCTCCTTTACCCCCAACTCGTTAAAGCAGTTATTAGTTGAAAGTTATTAGTTTTTAGCCTGAATCCTTTTCTTGCAATTAATCACTTATTACTGTTTTTGTGGAGGGGTTTATGATTTTGTTTTCTTATATCGCCATATTTTCTACTATTTCAAGGTTTTTATACGGAATCTCTTTTGAATATGATATCACTTTTTTCAGGGGAACGGACACTATTTCATTACCCTTAATGCCAATCATAAAAGGATATTTCCCCTCTTTAAGAAGTTCAACGGCAGCGGTCCCGAATTGCACAGCAAGAACCCTTGTGAGATAGGTCGGGCTTCCTCCTCTCTGTATATATCCAAGAACGGAGTAACGTATCTGTTTTTCAGGTAGTTTTTTCTGGAGATAAGAAGCCAGTTCCTCTGCCTTCCCTGCACCTTCTGCAAGAATAATGATTGAACTTGTTTTGCCTTTTCTATCCTGTTCTTTGAGAAGACTGACTATCTTCCGCTTTTCCAGATTTACCTCAGGAATAATTACAATCTCCGCTCCACAGGCCACGGCAACCTCTATTGCAAGATTACCCTTTTCTCTACCCATTACCTCAACGACAAACGTTCTTTCATGGCTGGTAGCAGTATCTCTGATATTATCTACAGCCGATATGGCAGTGTTGACCGCAGTGTCAAAACCCACGGTAAAATCCGTCCCGTAAAGGTCGTTGTCAATGGAAGCAGGTATCAAAACAACGGGAAAATCAAAGTCTGAAGAGAACTGGTATGCTCCTCTTGCTGAACCGTCCCCCCCTATGACAATGAGACCTTCAATGCCTTCGTCAAGCAGATTCTGGTGGCACTGCTTTCTTATTTTGTAATCTTTAAAATCCGGGAATCTTCTGGTCTTGAGAAATGTGCCTGCCTTGTTTATAATACCGCTGACGCTTCTTGAGTCCAGTTTCAAAAAAGACTTCTCATAAATTCCGCTGTAACCTTTCTCCACGCCTGTTACATCAAGCCCGTATCTGATGGCAGTACGTACCACCGCCCTCACAGCGGCATTCATACCCGGCGCGTCTCCGCCTGTAGTGAGCACCCCTATCCTATTCATTTTTAAGGATTGCCTCTAATTAATATCCGAAATCCCCTTTTACACCCTGCTTTATATCTCTTGTTGCTGTGAGCATCCTCTTTGCTTCATCGCTCATCCACTCAAACTTATACCACCACGGTTTTGCCATAACCTTGGCAAGAGTTCTTATCTGTTGTATTCTGGGAATGGCAATCTTTCTGAATGACTTTTCAAGTGTATCCCAGTCAACCGTATCCTCGTCAGTAAAAGACTCTTTGAAATAAGCCCGTCCACACATAGGTCCTGAAACGAGGTCCGATACGCAGCCGTACTGGACAGAATACTGTTCAAAATCAACAGCAGCACTTAAAAGGAGCAAAGGTCTTGGAGAAATCTTCTCCATTTCAACTGCAGTATCTCTTATGACTTCAGGCGAACTTATTTTTACAATCTTTCCATCCTCTTCAGCCCACAGTAAAGGAACCTGGGTTTTATAGAAATTTCCATATGGACCAAACTCTTCAGCCATTTTTACCAAGACATCCGGAAGTTTTTTTGCTTTATCAACCTTTGACTCTCCAGGTTCTTCAAGAAATAAGGTCTCATTATACAACGGTTTCCCAAGTTTCCTGCATCTTTCAAACACATCTATGAGCCACTCTTTGTTTTTATCCCAACTTTCCTTGTGGTTCGGATTTAAATAGACAAGGGTTTTGAACCCATCCACATTGTCAGCAACCTCCTCAGGCTGTACTGCCAGTTTCGCAATTTTGCCTCTTCCGTCAGAACTTACAATCGGTTTTGTATCTTCAAGCCTGCCAATCAAAAGGACATCCCTGCCCAGTATCTTCTTAAACCCGGGGCTTAAAAATGCAAGATGGTTAAATAGGGCCGCAGTTACATTCCCTTTTAAATGTTTTGCAAATCTCCTGCAGACCTGCTTTACATCTTCATCACTTGCCTCTTTGCCCTTTTCTCCAATATGCTTGAAGAAAGCATCTGTAAGTTTAAGATAGGAACTATGCTGGTCTGAAGCGAAAACATCCATTACCCCGTCAGGAGAATATCCAGATAGAACCTTAAAAACCTCTTCATTTACCTCTAAACCATCCTTATACCTTGCCAAAATATTCATATCTTCTTTCCTCCTTTTATTAAATATTTTGAAGAAACCTACATTTTTGTTTTTTTATATGCAGGGTTTTAATTATAGAAGTTTTTTCCCACTCTGTCAAAATTTTTCTTCTGGCCTTAAAATCCAATGTTCTTAAGGGTAAAATAAGATATTATGGAAAATTTTAAACTCGTCTCCAATTACAAACCTGCCGGGGACCAGCCGCAGGCAATTGAAAAACTGCTAAAAAATCTTGAGAAGGGAGAAAAGGAACAGATTTTGCTTGGAGTAACCGGCAGCGGTAAGACCTTTACAATGGCTAATATCATAGATACGGTCAACCGCCCCACCCTTGTCATCTCGCACAACAAAACTCTTGCCGCACAACTATACAGCGAGTTCAGGGAATTTTTTCCTGAAAACAGGGTACGGTACTTTGTCAGTTACTATGATTATTATCAACCCGAGGCATACATACCCGCAACAGACACGTATATTGAGAAAGACGCATCCATAAATCAGGATATAGACCGTTTAAGACTTGCCGCAACGAGTGCTCTTCTTTCCGCACGTGACGTGATAATTGTGGCAAGTGTATCCTGCATATACCCCATAGGCAGCCCTGAAGACCAGAAGTCAATGATGCTGCATCTCACCAGAGGACAACTCATAGACAAAAAATCCATACTGAAACGTCTTGTTGAGATACAATATGAAAGGAATGAATTTGAACTGAACAGGGGAAGGTTCAGGGTGCGCGGCAACATCATTGAGATAATCCCTTCTTATGAAGAAACAGGAGTAAGAATAGGGCTGCTCGGAAACAGGGTCATTAAACTTCAAAGGTTTGAACCCCTTACGGGAAAGGTTTTAACTGATGAAAAAGAGACCTTTATATATCCGTCAAAACACTTTGTTACACCTTCCGATAAACTTCACAGGGCTATTGAAAGTATCAATACGGAACTTAAAGAGAGGATAGAATTTTTTAAAAAGGGAAATAAGCCTCTTGAAGCAGAACGCATTGAAATGAGGACTCTTAACGACCTTGACATGCTCGGTGAGATGGGGTACTGCCACGGCATTGAAAACTACAGCCGTCACCTCGCAGGCAGACTCCCCGGAGAAATGCCCGAGGTCCTCCTTGACTATTTCCCCGAGGACTACCTTCTTTTCATAGACGAGTCCCATGTAACCATTCCGCAGATAAAAGGGATGTTCTACGGAGACAGGTCAAGAAAGGAAACACTGGTGGATTATGGATTCCGTCTGCCTTCAGCCATTGACAACCGACCGCTTGTGTTCAATGAGTTTGAACAGAAGATAAACCAGGTTATATATGTTTCCGCAACCCCGGGAAGGTACGAACTCAACAGATGCGGACTCAATAAAATAGGTGAAAAGTCACCACTCGTTGCAGAACAGATAATCAGGCCTACGGGACTGCTGGATCCCCCGGTAATCGTAAAACCAACCGAAGGACAGATAAAAGACCTGCTTACAAGGATAAAGGAGAAGGTTGCAAAAAAACAGAGGATACTGGTAATAACGATAAGCAAAAGCCTTGCAGAAGAGATAGCCGACTACCTGAAGGAATTTAACATCAAGGTGCACTATCTTCACTATGAAATAGAGACCCTTGAACGTGTTGAGATACTGAAAAACCTGCGGGAGGCAAAGTTTGACGTGCTGGTGGGCATAAATCTTCTGCGTGAAGGCCTGGACCTGCCTGAGGTAAGTCTGGTGGCAATACTTGATGCTGATAAGGAGGGATTCTTAAGGTCAGAAACTTCTCTCATACAGATAGCGGGCAGAGCTGCACGCAGTCTTGACGGTGAGGTAGTTATGTATGCGGACAGAAATACTGCCGCGATGGAATCAGCAATAAGGGAAACTGAACGCAGGAGAAGAAAACAGACGGAGTACAATAAAATTTATAATATAACGCCCCGTTCCATTGAAAAACCCATCTACAAAAGTGTCACGGAAATCATAGGCAGTGCAGGGAAGGCATCAGAAAAAAGAGAGTTCGCAAAAGAGGAAGAGGAGTTTTATGGCAAGGACCTTTTTCAGACTTTGAAAAGGATGGAAAAAAAGATGATGTCTGCCGCCAAAAAACTTGATTTTGAGGAAGCGATTTATTACCGTGAAAAAATTAAGAAACTCCAGAACGAAAAATAACCTGCAGTACGCATTAAGAGTAAATTAGATATGCCGTGGCAGTGCAATCTTTATCGGCCCTCATACGAATCCAGTGAGCACTGAATCCATCAGGAAACTCGTGGTGCATATATCCATTTTTGCTTACACTAAAGGTTCCATAAGTCTTCCATGAGCCGTCACCAACAAAATCTATCTCTACAGTGAATGAGATAGATTTGTTTTCATTATGTGCTATATGCAGAGACTTCTTGTCAAAGCCGGTCATAAGGTATGGGTCTGAAGGCTCACCCTTTTTAACTGTTGTTTCCCACCAGGGTCCTCCCCATCCCACAGGCTTGCCAAACTGCCAGAGGTCATCGGTCTTTCCCAGCCATATACCTGACTGTGGTTCACCATGTAAGGGATTCTGCCCGGAAGCAGGACTGGCATTGTCCGCACCCAATACCAGCATCCCTCTGTATGTACAAAAATCACCGAGGACCCACAGGTGTCTGCATATAGGTTGTACACCCCAGAGTTTACCGCCATAATTCCACTGTGGAAGTTCGTAAAAAATACCGTGACAGTCCATAAGAAACCGTTCGTGCTCTGTTTCACGTATACGGGGCCATTCCGTTGCCCACATATGGTCATAGGTATGACTCCCTTTGGGCAAACGATAGGTCAACCACTTTTTTACCGAGGGCACAAAGACCTTTAAAATGCTTGAGGCCCTGTCCCATCCAACAGCGAATATATATACAGATGGGCCTCTTCCTGTCACCTCCACAAAGGGGTTACGTTCAACAACATGCCATACAGAACCATCCCATTCAGCCAGACAGCCTGCCTGCCGCCTGCCAACAAATTCTTCATTGTCATAAGCGTTGTTTGCCACTACCACGCGTCCAAAACCTGTGTAGCCTGCTTTAAAATGGACCTCTGGAAGACTGAGTTCTTTTACTAAATCCCCAATCTGTTTGAACTTCAATGAGTGGACGTTCATTTCAAGAAACTCACCCTCCATCCCGAGAAGATAGACCATATTGTCGGGGTCTTTTAGGTGGCTCATGGTACCGCAAATACGGATATCAATGTCTTTTATTGTTCTTACATGTCCCTCATCATCTATAACATGCGGACCGATGATAATCTGATTGCTTGGAAAGTGCACAAAACGGTTGGTGTACACCCCTACACGGCTTTGTGGATGTTTTTTTATACGCAGATTTTTATCTATCTCGTACAACCCAGTACCTAACCCGCCGTTTTTACGGGTGGAAACGTAACTGACCGCCCACAGTTTTCCAGCCCATGGCATAAGCGCACCGACAGCACACTCGGTACGGGGCGGCCCTAACTCAGCGGCAAGAGATAAATTGGGTATCACTCCCCCGTAAGATGTTGGACCGCCCTGTTCTCTTTCACTTCCCATTTCCCTCCTTGCTTTAGACTGCGGATTTGTGAGTCCTCATTTAAGACTGTATCTCTTTCCAAGTACTCTGAGACAGTCAGGGATATCAAACTCTTTCAGGATGCCGAAGGGGAAAGATGCTGCAGGCAGGTCCACAACCGGCACCTCGGTGAGTGAAATGAAAGATTCAGGAAGTTCTCTGAAAGAGACATGGTTTACATTATCGTTTAGAACCGCTGTAAAAAGAGCCAGTATGGCACCCTGTCTCCTGCCGTAAAGATAAATCTCTTCAGCACCTTCAGACTTCAGGAGTTTAAGAATCTGCAGAACATCAAATACCCTGCGTCCAAGATAGTTTTCACCCAGCATAAGCCCATAACTGTGCATCATATAGTCCATACCATAG
>CAYORP010000042.1:0-2528 GCA_964406415.1 uncultured bacterium | reverse complement strand
TGCGGTACCTGTATCAAAATGGAAAGAAACCAGAACAGCGAAGAAAAATTTGAAGAGATTTTTCACCTCTACCTTCTCAAGTCAAGAGACCTGCTTGTCGCGAACAGGGAAACTGTCCTTCAACAGATTGGAAATGTTTTGCGGCGTGAGATAGAAAAAAAGAAATGGCAGATTGATGAAGAAAAAATCCATACCTATTGTGATATAACCGCTTCTTTTTATGAGGAAAGTCTTTGGGAGATTGACTATTTAATAGAAAGAAAGGAACGAGAGGGTGGTTTTAACATAACATCAGAAGACCTTCAGGCACTCTACAGGTTTGAAAAGACGCACCTCGGCTACTCTTTTGAAGAAGAAAGCAGGAGCGTAGGCAGGGACATTGCTGAACTGATGGAAGAAGATATGACGGAAGAGGAGGTTGCTGACTTTCTCCTTAAGAAATATGCCATGATAACCACGTCAACCCTGCTTGGACTGGAAGAAAGACTTACGCCGAATCATCTCCCGGACTTTGCCCTTGCAAAGATTAAAAGATATATTGTGGACTACTATTTCTTGCGTAAGGATACAAAAGAAGGCAATGAGTGACTCGGTATATGCATACCTTTTCCCCTCTCCCTTGCGGGGATAGGATTACGGTGAGGGTGATGAGTTCAAAGCGTATCAGTTTCCTGAGTTCTACCTCAAACTGTCAATTATGCCGTTTATCCAGGTAGATACCCTTTCACTGGTGGGTTCCCTTACTACTTCATCTGCAGTCTCTTCCCTCACAGTCGCCTTTATCGCCTGAAGTTCTCCCCTGTCAAACCATATACCCTTGCACTTTTCGCAGATGTCAATGATGATGCCCGTATCCTGAAAATTTACCGGATAAAAAAGTCTGCTTCCGCACCTGGGACATACCTTATTATCCTTGCGAACAGCCACAGGTATTGCATCCGGGGATATCTGAAGGATTTCGTAAAGTTCTTCGCCGTCAACCCATATTCCGGAGCACAGACTGCACCAGTATACCTCTGTTCCTCGCTGATATTCTGTTCTGGTCAGGAGGATTTTACACCTCGGACACCTTATTACCATCCGCCGGTTGCGCCTCCTCCGCCGCTGAACCCTCCACCGAATCCTCCGCCGAACCCTCCGGCACCGCCACCATGACTGGTTGCTTCACCAATCTCCCGTACAATACGACCGATTATCTTAAAC
Organism: uncultured bacterium; assembly: GCA_964406415.1. GTDB lineage: Bacteria > Ratteibacteria > UBA8468 > B48-G9 > JAFGKM01 > JAFGKM01. Next base: position 1,325 of record CAYORP010000042.1, on the reverse strand, counting down.
ATGGCGAGCAGGAGAATCACTATGATACCTATCAATACCCAGCCCCACCCCTTTTTGCCGCTTTTGAATAGCGATATGGCAACAAAGATGAGTAGTAGTATGAGGAGGGGAATAATAATCAGGCTCCACGGAAATGTCCATCGTACCCCGCCGAATTCCCGCGCTATATCTTTTGAGCCTGCTACAATACCCTTGCTGTATTGGTCCTTTCTGAAATGAGGTATGATTACCCCTTCCATTATCCTTGATGCATCCGCATCTCTTGAGCGTCCGTATCCGGCGCCGAGTTCAATTCTCGCCTTCCTGTCATCTCTGGCAACGAGAAATAAGACCCCTTTGTTTTCAGGAAGGTTTCCTATTCCGTAACTGTTGAACAACCCTGTTGCAAATTCCTCTATTGTACTTCCTCCGCCGGGATAATCCCTGATTGAGCCTATTGTGACTATTGCCATCTCAAAGCCGACCTTCTTCTCGGTCTGATAAATCATCGTGTTCAGATACTTCTCATCCTCATCCGTGATAATGCCGACTGTATCTGTCACATAACCGCCTGAAGGGGCAGGGTAGGGTGAATAGTCTTTTTGGGGTGCTGCCTCAGTGGTAGGTTCTTTTTCGGTTTGAGCAAAACAGTGAATAAGTAAAGGGAAAAGTAGTAAAGCAGTTAAGATGAGTATCTTATTCTTTGCCGTACTCAATCTTATTTGATATCTCATTTTTGTCGTCCTGACGGTAAGGGAAATAGGCCTTCAGTTGGAGCCCGATTGTCTCTATCGCTTCTGCTATGGCCTTCCCGAAGTCGCCCCGGCTGAACCCTTCCTGCATACTGTCCTTTATTCTGTCCCAGAAGTTCTCAGGGACCTTTTTGTTGATGCCTTCGTCCCCGTAAATCGCAAACTCCCTGTTGGTTGTCACGAGATAAATCAATACCCCGTTTCTCTCCTTCGTTCTGGAAAGTCCGAGTCTTCTGAACACGCGCAGGACCTTGTCCTCTATCTTTCCCCAGCAGAAACGGTCAATGAACAGTTTAATCTCACCGGAGGTTTCTCTTTCCGCCTTTTTAACCGCCTCGTCAACCTGTTTTTTCTCCTCTTCCGTAAGGAACTTCTCAGGATTGTTCGGTCTCTTCATTTTCCCTCACATTTCTGGAGTCTCTGCCCCAGATATATTGGGAAAATACCATACCCCGCGGTATGTGTCAAATCCACTGCCGAATTTGACACCCGTTATGTATGGGGTACAATGGTAAGAAGGAGGCGTAAACAATGCCTACTCTATATACTTTGAAGATGCTTACAGTATTATCCCTGACATCTTTCATCGCTTTT
>CAYORP010000041.1:0-7011 GCA_964406415.1 uncultured bacterium | reverse complement strand
GAAGGTAACAAATCCGGGAGGCACCTGGGTATCTCGTGCGTGGCTGCACAACAACTTTGTTCCAGCGGTGGAGGCATACGGAATAAAGTTTGTGGACCTTTCAGGAGGAGCGAACATATACGATTTCCAGATACTTGTGCCTGCTGAGAGAAAAGAAACTGAGGACAGGAAAGGTGGAGCGGTACTGATGGAGACAGGTTCAGAGGTGGAGGTGGCATCAGCCCCTGCAGAGCAGCAGATATACCGCGGGTTTCATATAGAACCCTGGATGTGCGGAATGCAGCAGTGGATGAGCATGGAGAAAGACAAGCGGACGACATTCAGTGAACTTCAGGGATTTCAAAACTTTGTTAAGGGGGTGAAGGAGCATAACGGCAACGTATTGAACCTGTGGCCGCCGACGACATGGGAGGTCAAGGGACCCGGCACATATGAACATTCCGTTTTGTGGCCGAGTGAGTATGACAGGCACGGTGCTGAAGAGAATATATTGAAGAAGTTGGTGGAAGCGTTTCATAAGGAGGGATTAAAACTCTTCACTATGCGGCGTGTGGCGTATCCCAAAAAACTGGAGGAATTTCCTGCAAGCGAGACGAGGGATAAACCGGCACCTTACGTATCCCGACACAGCAGGGAGTATCTGAAAGGCATAGTAAGAGAACAGGTAATGTCCGGTGTTGACGGAGTAGGCATAGGGTTTGACGAACAGATGTATGCGTCACTCAGGTATCCTAAGAATGCCAACGAGGTAACCCGCACAGCGTTTAAGGAACGTTATAAGGTAGAGTTCCCGGAAGAGCCGGCAGACACTGAGAGTTTCCGCAGGTGGCTCGTTTTTGCTTACGAGGAGTTTGCCTCCTACCTCGCTGAGGCGGCATCTGAAGCCAAGCGTATCAATCCGGACGTATATACCAAATCCCCGGTTCACATTACGCTGGGCACGTTGTGGAACGGACGGATTGATGTAGGCATAGCGGAGGATGTAGTTGGAGCCATTGCAGAGATAGATTTTGCCAGAGCCAATACATACCTTACCTTTCAGTCACTGGGGCATTACACAAGCGCCGTGGCAGCCAAAACCGGGGTTGCTGCCAACAGTAGTGGAGGTGCAGTATCACTACATAACTGTCCCTGGGCATCTGACCCTGAAAAACAGCCCGGTTTTTATCTCCATTTTCCTCCTGTTTATATGCGTGCCTCTCCTGTAAGTTCTGTGATGCACGGTGTAAGGATGCCTCTATACTGGCGTTACCAGATGCTTATGTTTTACGGAGGATATGACAGGTATGCGGCAGAAGCATACTCCATACTTGATACAATGAGCGCGTGGGGTGCAAAGGATGCCCGGACGCCTAAGAGCATAGCGGTTTTGAGGTCCCGTTCATCAGAGGACTGGTGGCAGGTAAAACAGAGGTATAACGAAGAAGGTGTTCCCATAGACCAGATACGGGGATATGTATATCTGAAGAACGTAATGGAACTACTGTTAAGCAAGGGGTATCAGTTTGACGTTCATTACCTTGACTATCCTGATGGTCTGGCTGAGAAGATTGAAGGCTACGACCTTTTAATCCTGCCGTTTCCTTACAGTCTGAGTCGTGAGGCATACAGGATTTTGGAAGAGGCGGCAGGAAGGGGAACAAAGATACTCTTGTTTGACCGCAAGGGAGAGACAGACGAGTGGGGAAATTTTTACGATAAGCCGCTTTTTTCAGGTATGATAGATTCAGGTAAGGCAATATTTGTTGATGATGATGTGCCTGCAGAGGGACATCATACCTCTTTCGTGAACAGGATGACCGAACAGATAGACAGGTTACTGGGCGATAAAAAGAAGTTTTACTTTAACCCTTATGGAGATGATGTAGAATTTGCTGTTCTTGAGAACAGAGATGGTGAGTATCTCTTGACATTCATTAACTGGACGGACAGAGATGTAGAGGTGGATGCGGGATTTTTGAATCTGTCCGGGGGCAGGCGTTATGAGGTATTACAGCGTGACCTGAAAGAGGTGCGAAAGGTGAATCTCGGCGGCAAAGAGATTTTGAATGCAGGAGAGTTAAGGAAGTTCAGGGTACCGCTGGCAAGGTGGGATGTGAAGGTTTTATATTTTAAACCTGTATGAAAATGGGGGGAAAATGAGAAGAATACTGACAGTGTTGTTTTTACTTCTGGCAGGTGGCATAGTTGCGGCAGAGGAGTTGGCTGAAGGTTATAAACTTGACTGGTACGGATGGGCGGAGGTGAGAACGGCACCCTATATGCTTAACATTGATTATGCGGCAGACGGAAACACGGCAACCTCAGCATCTTATCTTGGGGGTCCTGAGATAGGCGGATGGATAGAGTGGCGTTTCCCCTCACCGATTCACATCAACAGCATCAGGTTTATCCAGAAAGGGGCAGATATATTCAGATTGAGTGCAGACCTGACAGGTAAACACCAGTATGAGACAGAGGTAACAGAGCAGAAGGTTGAAAAGTCTGATGCTCCTGTATGGACATCAATACCTGTGAATAAAAAGGTATACGGATTGAGGCTTACCGCACTGAGCGGACAGGCAGGCTACCGGGCTCCTTATCCTTCTTACCAGGAGATAGATATTTATTCAAGTGAAAAGGTAGTTCCTGTTTCTGCAGTTGCTGAAAAAGCAAAGGCAGTTTTAAACAGGGGAGATAACCTGCCTTTTCCCGAACTGACAAAGAAGGAGATAACATTCACACCCTGCATTGATTTATGGATGGCAGGCATCGTTCCCGGGGATAAGATGCCTGAGGATGCAGATAATATAGAGAAGAGTAAAGGATTTCAGACAATGCTGAAGAAACTGCGCGAGATAGATGCCCAGGGTGTGCGCATCTTTCTGGAGACATACTGCTCTCAGAACAGGATGCCGTGGAAGAGCAAGATTGCACCGAATTACGGGAGAGACACGTTAAGGGGCTTTATTGAGGCGCTTCACAGGGACGGACTTACCGGCGATATATTTCTTCATGCATGGATATCGCCGCTCCAGCCGGAGGAAAAGATGCTGCCTATGCCCGACAGGCGCTGGGACTATCCTTATGAGCAGAGCGACCTTGTAGCAAGCAAGAACCTGTACAAGGGATATGAACCTGACAGGTACCCCTGTGTTATCAGTGAGGATGATTTTAAGACAAAGTGGCTGGGTATAATGAAAGAGGTCGTTGAAAGGGGTATAGACGGCGTATATGTGATGCCTGACGAGTATTACTTCAAGGGGCACAACCTTGAGACAGTCAATTGTCCCGCCTGCGAGAGGGAATTCAAGAAACGCTACGGTTATGACAGTTTGCCGAAGACCGGAAGTGCGGGTAGCGTTCCGAGGGATGTTGCTCCTGACCCGCGAAGGACAATAGATACAGAACAATACCGGAAGTGGAAACTTTTTGAGTATGAAAAACTTGCAGAACTGTTTGACAGTGTGGCAGGAGAGTTGAAGAAGATAAAGCCCGATTTGAATCTGAGAAGCAGTGCAAATCCAGCATCTCCCTTGTTTTCCAACCTCAGGATGGAGCACGGCATTGCCTTTGACGTTCTCGGGAGGGGAAAGAACTATACGGCTGTCCAGTTATACGGAAATGTCCCCCTCAATTACGGGGGATATACGGCACTGGCAAGGAGAATGAGGGCGGCATATCCTGATGCGGCGCTCTCTGCAAGTATCCAGTCGCTTAATTTCAAGTATCGTAAGGCTGGCAAGGACAACGAAATCCTTTTTTACGGTTATCTTCTATCTCAGGTAATGAATGGTGCTTCTCTGGCGGACCTGTACCGTCTTAACTATGTAGCAGAAAATGACTGGTGGCCGAGAATACAGAAGGGAGTCAGGATGATGCGTCTGCTTGAAGAGTGGGGCATTGTGGGAAGTACAGGTACTGCTGAGACCTGTCTTTTACTCTCTCGTGCCTCTGAAGACTGGTGGCAGGTGAAGGCACAGAGTGTGATGGGAGATGCTGCCCCTGATTCCAAGCGTTCAACCATCCTTTATATGGAGGAAGAACTGGGAACCGTATCCACGGAGACAGTGGACGAGACTGAAAGGATGCTTAACTTTGAACGTTTTCGCGGGATGTATTCAAACCGTGCTGCAGAGTCCTTTCTGGTAGAAAACGGCATCCAGTATGACGTCCGTTACACGGAAAGAGAGGAGACCCTTAACAATCTTGAAAGGTACAAACTTCTTATACTGCCGTTCAGTTACTCAATGTCAAAAAAGGCATATGAAAGTGTCCGGAAGGCAGTGAAATCAGGAACAAGACTTGTTGTTTTTAACCAGATTGCGCCGACAGATGAATACGGGGTTGAATATCCTGAACCTCTTTTGAAAGGACTGCTTGACAACCCCAATGTAACCTTTATAGGTACCAACCTTGCATCCGAAGGAATGAGAAAGTCGGTACATAAGGAATACAGAAAACTTTTTTACCGTTTACTGGGAGATGACTATTACTTCAACAATAACGGCAGACGTGTGGAGTATCTTGTCAGACAGGTCGGGGAAGATTATATCTTATACCTTGCCAACTGGGATAAGGTTGATGCATCCTGCGTACTGGGCATTCCTGTATCTTCGGGCACCTATAAGGTTCAGATATACAGCAGTCTTTCTGAAGAGATGCGGGAGGGTATGCTCAAGGGGTTTATAAGAAGCAGGAGTACGCTGAGAGGAAATGAGTTTAAAAGATTAGGTTTAGATATCGCTGCGGGTGAGGTTCTCCTGATGCGTATCACTCCCGAGAAATAACAGAGACAAATCTGGCATAACGTCTGAAAATATAAGGAGGGAAAAGTGAAAGTCTATATATGCACTGACCTGGAAGGTGCAACAGGGGTGTTTAAATTCCAGCAGACCAGAGAACGTGGTCCTGAATTTACAGAAGCCATGAAACTTCTCATGGGAGATATATCTGCCGTTGCGGAAGGGCTGAAACAGACAGGGGTGCAGGAGATTTACGTTCTGGACGGACACAACGGCGGCAACAATTTTATCCCTGAATATATGGTCTCCGGCGTCAGGTATATTACGGGGAATCCGAAACAGGGACAGGTATTATACGGACTTGACGAATCCTTTGACGGCTTTATTCTGCTCGGTTATCATGCAATGAACGGAACTCCTGACGGGGTACTGCACCATACTCAGAGCTCCACCGCAGAATTGAAATATTTTTATGATGGGGTGGAACGCGGGGAGATTTACCAGGGTGCGGTTATTGCAGGACACTTCGGTGTCCCTGTAATGCTCGTTACGGGAGATGAGGCGGCATGCAGGGAAGCACGTGCTACACTTGGCGAGAATACCCCCACCGTTGCAGTGAAGAAGGGCATCAGCCGTGAAGCCGCCGTTTTAATGGCCCCTGAAGATACCCGCCGTATGCTTTTAGAAGGAGCGAAACAGGCGGTAAAGGCACTGCCGGGACTGAAACCTTATAAGATAAAACTGCCTGTAAAGCGCCGCATTAAAAGGATTGGACCTGAAGGAACAACTCCTGAGAACCCTTATTTTTCCGAACAGGAGGCAGAGATTAAAAGTACACTTGATATAATGTAAAATTTGAAAAGGAAAAGACCCGAGATAAAAACTTTCGCAGTTAATTATTTAATGAAAACAAAAAAAACACTTTTTTTGATTTTACTGTTTCTGTCCGCATCGTACCTTGCCGGAGAAGGAGAGTTACCCAGCATCCCTCCTGCTATAGATGGATTAGACAGAGGAGTTATCGCTTACCTGCCTTTTGAGGATGATGCCAGACCGAGGTTTGCCCTGGGTCAGGAGAGTGTAAAGACAGAAGAAAAAGTTTTTACTGAAGGGAAGGCAGGCAGGGGGATTCTTGTTGAAAAGGACGGCGTCAAACTGTCTCTCCCGGGCAATTTCAAGCCGGGCGTGGGCACAATTGCCTTCTGGACAAAACCTGCCTGGGGACCAAAAGACGAGGGTTACAAGTATCTTTTAAGTGTTACAAACGCAAATTTTCGGCTTGTCAGCGAACCCAAATACAACGGCGTAATCTTTTTTATGACAGGAAAGACAAAAACAGGCGTGGGTTTCCGCTTTGATTACGGCGTGGAGGGGAGGATACGCAACTGGCAGCCGGGCGAATGACACCACATCGCTCTATCCTGGGATGTAAAATCAGGAAAGAAAACCTTTTATTTTGATGGGAAGATGGTCAGTTCCGGCCAGACAGAATGGATAGCCGGCGGTGATATAGCCCCGATGGGCCAGTTTATAGGACTGGGGATTATTAAAGCTCCGGGCGTTTATGATGAATGGCTCATCTGGGAACGTATTCTGACAGAGGAGGAGGTTGCATGCCTGGCAGAACATCCCTCAGAAGTAAACAAAAGACTGACTGCTGTCCTGCCCGTCAAAGTAATGGAAGAAAAAATTCCTTTACAGTTCGGGCTGAAGGCTATAAAAAATCCTGCAGAGACAATCGTTTCTCCCGGAGAGGTCTTCATTTCAGTTGTCCCTGTTGAAAATACAGGCAGAGAAAACTATGAAGGCAGGGCAACATTCTCTCTTCTGGACTTCTGGGAACAGACCAGGGCGAAGAAGGAAGAAGATGTTGTCCTAAAACCCGGAGAAAAGAAAGAGTTGAATATTCCGTTTACTGCCCCGGAGTGCGGAGTCTTCAAGGTTGCCGTGAGCATAAGATACGGGGATAAACTACTGGAAAAAGATGTCGCCTGTTTTGCTGCCTGGCCTGAACCCGAAGGCCCGCCTGCCCCGAACTCTTTTTTTGGCAACCATGTTAATGCTTTCAGCAAGACCATTGTGGAGCAGGCAGCAAGGTTAGGACTCGGTTGGATGCGGGACCACGACATGCTCCAGACAACCTGGTGGCTCAGGGTACAGCCTGAGCCCGGCGAGTTCCAGTGGAAATATGATTTTCAAATGGACAACCTGAAAAAATATAAGATGCCTGTACTGGGAACATTCTTTGGTACTCCGTGGTGGGCAGGAAAAGAAGGCCCTCTGCCAG
>CAYORP010000040.1:0-2670 GCA_964406415.1 uncultured bacterium | reverse complement strand
GGAGGAGATGTTGATACGCTCGCAGATGTATTTGTGGGCAGGGTGCCTGCGGCGACAGAGGTAGAAGTTGCTAATTTTACGGATAAGGTAATCAGTTATACCCAGACTGACAACTACAGGATTAAAAGGGCTGCGTTTATCGGAAGAAAACTTAATGACCTCCCCACCTATGGCGGAGATGCTAAAGACGCCATCAAAAACTGCTGTGTACCTTACAACTGGGACGTAAAGACCTTTTATGAGAGAGACAAGACCTACGAAAAAGGGGACGTTATAGACTACATAAACGACACAGGTGTGCAGATTGTCAATCTCTTTAGCCATGGGAGTCCTGGCACTTGCGGCGGTCTCTCTCCTTCTGATATCTCTGCCCTGCAAAACACCGACTACTTTGTTGCCTATTCACAGGGATGCCAGAATGCATGGTTTGACTGGCCAGAGGAATTCAGGTCTGTGGGTGAGTATTTCGTAACAGCTCAAAACGCGGGTGTTGCCTTTATCGGCAACACAAGATACGGATGGTATAGTTTCTTTGTTACATCTGGCCCTTCACAGATATACGACAGAGAGTTTTTTGATGTACTCTTCAATGAAAACATAGTAACGCTCGGCGACGCCTTCCACATCCACAAGGACAACATAGGAGGTTCAGGTTATTACAGATATGTCTACTATGAACTGGTACTTTTCGGTGACCCATCTATGCCTGTTTCAGAAGAACGGGTTACACCCACTCCACTGACAGAAGGCTATACATACTATGTTCAGGACAGCGATATATGGCAGTATGACCTTGCCACAGGGACAAAAACACAGTTAACCTCCTTTGGGACAGGGAATATCAAAAGCCCCGTCGTAACGGATGACGGCAAAAAGATTATTTTTTCAAGAGATACAGGCAGTGGTTATAACATCTTTGTCATAAATTCAGACGGAAGCGGGCTGGAAAACCTTACCGATACATACGACCTTTCAGATATTACGGAAGACCAGGACTCTGGAGCACTGAGTCCAAACAGAGAGGTTCTTGCATTTACTGCGACCAGTTCAACAGACCCTTCCGGGGGAAAACAACTCTGGGCGAAGGAACTTACAGGGCAAGAACGCCTCTTCCAGTTAACATTTGATGACTGGAACTGTTCATATCCCATATTCGTGAATGACAACTACATCCTTTTTAAGACGACAAATATAGATGATACACTGGAGGACTACTATCTTATTACATATCAGGGGACAAACCTTACCAATATTACCAAAAACAACAGTTATTCTCCCTGGTTTCCGAGACTGGGCAGACCGCTTCTCAACAGGAACAAGACAGATATTATCTATGGGAAACAGACAGGGTATTCAGATGGCACTTTTTCAGACTGGTCAATATATAAAAGACCTGTATGGACAGGAGGAGAAAGACTGGTTCTGACGGACCTTTACTATACCCAGGAGCCTGAGGACCAGCCTGACCCTATGCCTGCATTTGTCAACAGCGGAGAGTTCATATTCAGGGGTATCTCTTATCCGTCAGGAGAGATTTACCTCTACCATACACTCTTAAACTCTGATAGTCCATACCTGAGCCAGTTAAGTGATACCCTGAATACATCCTATCCTTTCTACTTTCTGCCTCTTCCTCAGCCCGCACAGTTTGTCTACATAAAAGGCGGGCAGGTTTATGTAAGAGACAATGAAGGTAATGACAACCAACTGACCGACACCGTCAATTCCAACAACGACCCTGTCTTTGATGCCACAGGGACCTATATCGCCTATTCAGGCAATGGTATCTGGGTAATGAAGGCGAATGGGACAGGAGCAACACAGATAGAGGAGACGTTCACAGCAAGACATCCGGCATTTTCACCTGACTCAGAATGGCTTATATACGTGAAAGACAATGACATATACGCAAGGAGGGTAGACAAGACACTCTCAGCACAAAGACTTACCTTTACAGATATGCTTGCCGAGTCAGACCTATCCTTTTCCCCTGACGGGACAGGGATGCTTTACACACTTACATCCGGCGGAACATCACAGATATACTGCCAGTCTGTAACGATTTCCGACAGTTACATAATGCTAAATGGAGACCCTGTGGCGCTGACAGGGACACCCGGAAACAACTACCATTCAGGATGGTCTTCCGACGGGGGAAAAATCATCTACATATCAACAAAGACAGGTACCCCTGCAATATATACAATGAACCCTGACGGGTCTGACAAACAGCAGTTGACGATAGAGCCTGACCCTGTGAACCCCGGATTCCCGTCCTTTTCTCCATACAATGATATAGAGGTTGCCTATATATCAAACGGCAATGTGTGGATAGTGGATACAGAAGAAGAAACAGCAGAGATGGTATTACCTGCAATAAGTGCTACAAAAAAGTTCGGGTGGGCATCATATCCAACAGATAGACTGGAGAGCATAAGACAGTTTATACTGAAACAGGCAGACCCCTCCGCCAACTTCACCTATAACATTTTTGTTACGACAAATGCACTTAACCCCGCAACCAGCATAGTCTTGACCGAGATAATTCCTACAATGCCTGAAGCAGTTACAGACTGGGTGCTTATTGAGTCATACTGGAACGGGGAACTGATTACGCCGGCAAATGGAGCTACAACGGGTACACTTAAATGGGTACTGGGACTGACCTCT
>CAYORP010000039.1:0-3385 GCA_964406415.1 uncultured bacterium | reverse complement strand
CCGTCAGGGTAATCCTGCCCCTCCTTGTCCTCATCCTTTGTCTTATTCCGAACCTGTCCACCATCTCAACCCTTGAGGACCCAAAGTTCAGGGTAACCTTCTTTTCTCTGTCCGGGTACTTATTCCACAGAACCACTATGGGTTTACCCTGTTTCTGGAACACGTGAGTTTGTACCTCCTCGTCTCCTGCATCCAGCCTGCCGCTGTATTTACTGTCCTCAAGAACAGAAGTCATTACCGCGTAAGATACAAGAGGAGGCATAGCTCTTACCTTCTTTTTATCCCCCTTGAATATCCCCCAGGGACAGAACCAGCAGAACCTGTCCACGCCTATGCTGGAGTGTAAAACGTAGAGTTTGATGAGGTCCCCGGGCCTTTTGTACTGCGGGTCATCTGTTGCACCGAGTATCTTGCCGTCTCTGTCCGGATAGTTATAGATAGAACCTTCGGTATTGATGATGGGCTTGACGGTATTGAACCTCTTCCACAGGTGCAGGGCGTGGTAGTACCCTATCCTGTTTATTACATTTGAGACATCAGGAGGCTGGTTGTAGTGGTGAACCCCGAGTATATCAAAATATTTATAGCCGCCGTTTTTAAAAACCCTCTCCGCGAAATAGGGACACATACAGGTACCTCCGTAGATAACCTTTGCCTCCGGGTTAACCTTTTTTATTTCACTGTATGCCGCCCTCAAAAGGGATGTATATTCATCAGCGGTGCCGCAGTAAAAGGAAAGGTCAACCTCGTTCCAGATTTCCCAGTATTTTACAAAAGGGCTGCCTCGTTCAACTGTTTTTCTTATGTATTCCTTCCACTCCTCAAGGTCTTTTATGGGGTAATTCCCCTGCCACTGGGCACCCCAGGGTACGGTCTGTCTTATCTCCGGGACGTCAGGAGGGACCTCCCCGAGGTTGTATGAATAGCCGAGAATAACAATCAGTGAAAGGTTGTACTTCTTCGCCAGTTCTATCTTTTTGTCCACAGGTTTCCAGTCCCATTTGCCCTTTACCGGCTGTACCACGATACTGCACGCATCAATTCTTATCCACTTCGCGCCTATCTTCTCGCATGCCTGCGGATATGCCTCACTGGGAAACTCGGTATGAAGTCCGAACATTGAATCGGGCTTTGGTCCTGTCTTTTCTCTCTGCGGCACAACCGCTATTACATCCTGCAGTTTTTTCTCATCCTTGCCGTCGGTTAAGGTAAATACAACATCGTAGTAACCGGTCCTGTCCAGAGAGACTGCAATCCTTTCCTTAACCGGATTTTCATCTCTTAACTTCACTGTCTTCCTGCCTGACCTAATCTTCTTTTCTCCTATGGGATTTACTATATTGTAGTTAATGGTCATTGTAATGCCGGCAGAACCCTTTACCTCAAAGATAAACTCCACAGCCTCGCCCGGGAAGACAATGTTGCTGGGATGTGAACTCATAACATCAACCGAATATGCATCCGCTGTCACCTTTCCCACGGGAGATTCCTGTTGATAAGCAGGAAGATGCTGGAACATACATATATTAAGGGTTAAAATGGATAACCGGACTGCAAGTTTTTTCAACATTGTTCCTCCCGTGCGGTTTTAGAGAACAACTTTTTGATAATGTATTAGATTGAAAAAGTGAAATTCCCTTAAACCCCTCTCCCCATTGGGGAGAGGGTGCCGGTGCGATGAGTAAAAAGCACCGTTCGGTACAAAGGGCGAGTCAGTGAGCCCGTTGACCAAAGCCCGAAGGGCAAGACGGGTGAGGGGGAATAAGCGAAATTCAACGCCCCCCTCAACCTGCGCCTTCTCCCCCACAGGGAGAAGGAATTAAAACTTTCTGATGCTCTTCCATTACGATTTTTGAAGTAATAATTTGAATTTATTTCAACAACGCTGGTTCACACAACAACACCACCTGCCTGCCATTTTAAAAAATGGCAGGCAGGCGCTATACCTTGTTTCTTAATGTGACTACCTAAATCCCTTAAATGTCTTACCAAGGACTCTTATCCTTTATATACTCGCGGTACACATACCATACTTCTTCAAGTTGGTCCTTTGAAGCCCACTCCGCATGCCCATCTCTGTACAGATGGTTGCTGCCCTCTGCCGGACAGTTTGCCACACCGGATGACCCTGCTGCAACAATATTGGGATGATTGGTGTACCATGTGGTTGTCCAATATACAATATCAGAGACAATTGGCTTATCCTGAAAGAACTCCGTTTTCAGATATGCACTGTTGAGCCAACGGCCTACAAAGCCACCCTTATTAACAACCAGATACATATAACTGGTACCCCAACTTTTAAAGTTTATTCTGTCAGATGGACAGTGGAATATATCCCTGTCATTGATATATCCATTGTCTGTAAGTATGGGTACCAGTCCGTAACGAGCTGAATTGGTTAAAACTGTACTGGTATTAATTATGTAGTCATTCGCTGGGTACCATCCATCAAAGTCCTGGGCGTACATCTTTATTGCCAGACCTATCTGCTTCAGGTTGTTAATACAGACGGCACGTCTCGCCTTTTCCCTTGCTCTGCTTAAAGCCGGCAGAAGCATCGCCGCCAGGATGGCGATAATGGCTATCACCACCAAGAGTTCTATCAGGGTGAAACCTTTTCTTGTTTTCATTTTTTCACACCTCCTTTAAAATACTCCTAAAGTATATGCATTAATACCAGTACCAGTACCATCTCAGGTTATGCGGTACACAGTCAGAGACAGGTACCCACTCCACATGCCCGTCAACATAAAGGGTGTGGGAACCATCAAATTTCCCTGCTCCCGGTCGGTGATTTGCCGTTGCAACATTTACTCTTTGAGCAGGGTCACTGCTGTTAAGTTGGGCAAAATCTGCCATAACAACTTTGTTCTGGTCCTGATGCCTGGTCGACCTTACTGCCCAGGTATAACTTTCTACAGGATAAGAAGTCTTGTTTTCCCCCATATAGATATAACTTATCCTTTTTCTGTACTCCAGTCCGCTGGTAATGTCGTTGTTCCACAGGGTTGCCTCGGTGGTCTGGTTGGATGGATAGGGATTGCTTGGGCAGTAAAAGATACTCCTGTTTTTGATATACAACGGATAAATAGACGGCCCGTCCCCCTCGTTATCCAGGGGCAGGTTGAGATTGAAATCAGCGGCTCCGTTGCCCGGAGGGAAAAACGGTTCGTAGTCCTGGGCATACATCAGAAGAGCCAGTCCTATCTGCTTCAGGTTGTTGATACAGGTTGCCCTCCTCCCCTGTTCTCTTGCACGTTCCAGCGCCGGCAGAAGCATAGCCGCCAGTATGGCTATGATGGCTATTACCACCAGCAGTTCTATCAGCGTAAATCCTTTTCTTTTCATTTTTCTTTCACCCCCTTTTGTGTTTTTGTTTCTG
>CAYORP010000038.1:0-6870 GCA_964406415.1 uncultured bacterium | reverse complement strand
ATGTGCAGGGTGTGGAGATGCCCGGTACGGAAAAGGTCTGGACATACTTCAGTTTTGACCGCACATCTCAGCCGCTTTTGCCTTCTGAAGCATTCCGTGAGATTTCAACTTTTGGTACTGAAGGCGCCGCTTTGAAGTATACTGAAGGACGTGTCGGAGATGCCTTGAATGTTGTCCCCGGAGGTGGTTTTGTCTCTGTTGTCCATGGCAGGAGAGATTTTCCTACAGAGAGCGGTACGACGATTCTCTGGTTTAAACCCAATAAACCTCTGGGCGGTGCTTCCCACTGGCTTGTATACGGAAACTGGGCATCTTTTGACCTGCATATTGCGGGTGAACGTTTAATGGCATATGCTACAGGTAACTCAGGGCATTATCTTGTTGGTAGTCTGAAAGAATGGAGTAAGGAGTGGGTCGGTCAGTGGCATATGGTAGCGTCTACCTGGGAAGGGGATAAAAGGCAACTATTTTTCAACGGTAAACTTCTGGCTGAACGTTCTGAAGTTGCCCCTTTTTCAGGACCGTACAGTCTTCAGTTTGGACTACTTCACAGGCCGCGTGATGCGGCAAACCCGTATGTGGGTATTCTTGACGGGTCGATAGATGAGTTTGCGCTGTTAAAAGTCAGTATCAATTCTGCCCAGGCGGCTGAGATATATCATCAGGGCAGAAAAGCGGATTATCAGGGGTTGCTTGATGTACTCGGTGGAGCGGTAGGTGTGCAGATGGTGCGCCGTGGTTATATACGTGGAGAGACAGCGAAGGGCAAGGTGGCAGTTTATGGGAATGGGGATAGTGTGAAATTATCTGCTGTACCTGAGTCAGGAGGTAATCCAGTTACTCTAACAACATTACCTGGGAAGACATCCGAGTTCAACATCAATACCAGTGACCTGCGTCAAGGGATGTACCGCATCCGTGCGGAACTTCTTCAGGATAACAGGGTTGTGCTGGTTGATGATAAGTGTTTAATAAGAATAAATGCAGAACGCCGTCCCGAATTCCCCATAGGGCTTGATGCTGTACCGGTAGATGACGAAGAGATGTTAAAGAAGGCTGCAGGCTGGCATATTGACCATACCGCGGCAGGCGGGGATGTTTCAAGCAGTCTTTACTGGCGTCTTGATAGGTATTACACCTACGGTATAGGGTTTGCACCCAACCTCAACATCCACTGGCACAGGGCACTTCCCCTGCCTGAAAAGGATAAATTTTTTGACCCTGCTACAGGTAAGGGTAATCTGGAACTATTACAGGAAAAAGTGCTGCAGGTAATGGTCCTTCACGGTGATACCACATTCAAGCCTTATTCCTCCAGTCTTGCATCTCCCTTTTCACCGCTTGTGCAGGAGGCGATGCGCAAGAGGGTAAAAGATTATCTTGAGAGTTCTGAAGGGCATCCGGGGCTGGTATCAATCTCTTTTGATGATGAATATGTTTTTCGTATGGGCAGGGACAAATCTTCAGGCAAGATTTATTACGGGGACTACAGCCTGGGAGCAAGAGAGTACTTTACAAAAAAGACAGGACTTGCTCCTGTTTTCCCTCCGGTAGAGCCGAAAGGCACGGTTTTTGAAGATAACCATCCGTATTTCAGGTGGAAGGATATTATAGGTATGCCTCATGATGCCAGTTGTGCCGGTCTGGCAAAGACGCATAAGGAGTTGACTGAACTTGTCCATTCCATCCGTCCTGACGTGCAGACAACGGCCTGGTCGGGCGGCGAGTACGGGATTGTTGATGCCTTAATGGACTATGCCTACCCGTCCATCTGGCAGCCACACTTTGGCTATAACATAGGACACGGCAAGGTGGATTTTCATAAAGACAGGTTGCGTGCACGGCAGCGTACGGAACCTAAGAAGCCGCTGTGGGGACTTATAGGCTGGTGGTCTGGTGATATGAGCAAGGGGCCTTCTCACTGTGTGGAAGACTTCAGACTGAATACCATTATGTCCCTGACAAAAGGTGATGAGTCCATCACCTGGTTTACCCTTTGGCAAGGGGGGATTCTTTCCCGTGAAGATTTAAAAGACGAGATGATAAGATGGGCTGGATGGATACACAGGTATGGTCCTATGTTTAAAAGATTTCAGGTAAAACCGTCTAAAAAAATGGCGGTACTTTTGAGCGAAGAGAATATAGCAGGGCATATTGCACATACAGGCAGCGGCATACATACATTTGAAGCATCCTCGTTTTATCCTGCTCTAAGAGTAGCCGGGGTGCCTGTGGATGTTGTGACTGACGAGCAGGTGAAGGCAGGAATACTTAAAGAATATGAGGCACTGGTACTTTACAGTTTCAACTATGCCGGCCGCAGTCTGTGGAATAAAATAGAAGAATTTGCTCGGACTACAGGCAAACTGGTATTTGTGGACAAGGCGACAGTGCTGCGGCCTGAAAAATCTACAGAGATACCCTTCAATGCATTAGGTAGTGCACCTGCACAGGGTGTGGAGAAATTCAAGGATATACCCTACTACGGCACCCGGAATATGGCCTGGATGGCAGGGCAGTTAAGAAATATCGTAACTCCAAAACTTAACCCTTCTCAACTGCGTGTGAGCGGTTCTGACCTTGTGTCTCCTTTCTGGCTCTACAGCAGGGGGAAAGGGAGAGGTAAACTGCTGATACTTGTAAACTATGACACCACCAGGGCGCATTCTGTAGAGGTATACCTTGAAGCGCCGACGGATACGGTGGTGCAGGAACTTGAGGGAGGCAAAGAGATAGCCTTTTCAACCGCCAGCCAGCCGGTGATGATATGGAAAACAGATGTTGGACCTGCAGACTGGAAGGTTTACTGGGTTTATGAAGGGAGACTTGAGAGTTTTAATGTAAAGGCAGAGTACGGTGAGGGGGAATTCAGGATAAGGTGTTCGGTAACTGACAACAATATGCAGCCGTTGATGTCTGGTTTACCTGTTAAGGTTGAACTTCTGGGTCCGGACGGCAAAGAGGTAGAGGCATACAGACGATATACAGCCCTAAAGTCTGATACGGGCAGGTTGAACCTGAGCATCCCACGTGCGAATCTAATGGACAAAGGTGGTGCCTGGACTGCAAGGGTGACAGATATGCTTACCGGCAGGCA
Organism: uncultured bacterium; assembly: GCA_964406415.1. Taxonomy (GTDB): domain Bacteria; phylum Ratteibacteria; class UBA8468; order B48-G9; family JAFGKM01; genus JAFGKM01. Next base: position 3,773 of record CAYORP010000038.1, on the reverse strand, counting down.
GGCAACAGTACGGTTTAACATGAAATAGAGGTTTTTATGATATTGAAAAGATTCCGCTATTTTCTCGGATTGCTGGGGACCGCATTTTTATTTGTGACCGGGATGTATACAATCAGTCAGGCAGAGACAGGAGAAAAGTCTGCATCCAAAAACACAGCCCGACCAAACATAGTGTTGATAATGACGGATGACCTGGCATGGAGTGACACGGGTTGTTACGGCTCAAGGTTTAACCAGACACCAAACATAGACAGGTTAGCCGGACAGGGTGTACGCTTTACCACTGCCTATGCTGCCTCGCCTGTATGTACGCCTTCCCGAGCGGCTGTGATGACAGGCAAGAATCCTGCACGGCTGCACCTTACAGATATTATCCAGTCTGGTATATCCAGCAATCAGTACTGGCAGTCTCCCGGATTGAGGAATTATCTTCCTTTTAACGAAACAACGATAGCCGGTGCACTTAAAAAAGAGGGTTATGTAACAGGGCATATAGGGAAGTGGCATCTTGGCGGTCACGGAGACGCTCCTGAAGGGACTGGGGACCCTGAACGCTACGGGTTTGATGTCAATGTTGCAGGGTCTTTCCAGGGACAGACTCCCGACTACTTCTACCCATACATAAACAGGTGGCATGACGGGCGTATATTCACCCTGCCGAAGGCACCTGAGGGAAAAGACGGTGATTACCTCGGTGATAGACTGACAGATGAAGCAGTCAGATTTATTAAGCAGAATAGAGATAGGAACTTCTTCCTTTATATGTCTTGCTTCTTACCCCACACATCTACGGGAGACCGTTTGCAGGCACGGAAAGAGTTGATAGATAAACACAGGCAGAGACTGGGGAAGGATGCATCAAACATAACAGTTGTTTATGCGGCAATGATTGAGCATCTTGATACAAATATCGGCAGGTTGATGAAGGCGCTGGAGGAGGAGGGGCTTGCAGGCAGTACCCTTGTAATCTTTACCTCGGATAACGGAGGACACAGTGGAAAAACCACAAACCTTCCCCTCAGGGGAGCAAAAGCGCAGGTTTATGAGGGGGGTATAAGGGTCCCATTCATAGTGTGGTGGCAGGGGAAGACTGAACCGGGGAGTATCAATCCAACACCTGTAATCGGCTATGATATATTCCCGACCATTATGGATGCGGCAGGGGTAGATATTAGGTCTTTTGCTGATATGGACGGTACAAGTTTACTACCTCTTTTGACAGGTTCAGGGGAGATAACCCGTAATACTCTATACTGGTATTTTCCGCACTTCCGCCCGGGCAGTCCTGCTGCCGGCGTTATAAGAAAAGGGGATTATAAACTCATTGAATTTTTTGACGGCAGGACTCCACGTCTGGAATTTTATGATATAAAAAAGGATACCGGGGAGAAGAACAACCTTATACAGCAGGAACAGGAACTTGCCGAAAGGATGCATCGGGAACTTAAAGAGTGGAAAGATAACGTAGGAGCACAGAAACTTACCCCTCTTACCCCTGAGGGATAGAAAAAGAAATATGGAGGGATAAATAATATGAAGAGCAAAGCGGCTTTTTGGGTTTTGATTGCGGCAGGGCTGTTTTTTGTCAGGGGTTTGTTTGCAGAGATACTCTATCAGGAGGATTTTTCCGGAGGTGTTTCCGGATGGGTATCACATAACAGTGCCTCAGAGTCCGGAATAACCCGTCGTTCGGGCGGCAGAAGTATAGTTATAAAACAGACTGCTGATGAATATGCCGACAGTTACTGGCTGTCTCCTGAAATAAAACACAAAGGCGGTCCTGTAACGATTTCTTTCTGGGCAACGGCAAACTACAGGAGATGTCCTGATTTTTCCTACTCTGCCTCCGTTGATGTGGTTTATTATGGCAGTGACGGCAGAGAGAGCGGCAGCAGTATGTACCTTACATCTCTGGTATGGGATGAGGGAAAGATTGGTCCTATGTCTGGTCCGCTTTTACCTGAAGGACTGGTTTGGAAATATTATGAGGTGGTTCACACACCGCCGACAGGTGTTTTCCGGCTGAAGTTTCACTGGCCCAAGGCAGTGACACGTGGCGAGTGTTACATTACGGATGTAATGGTAACAGAAGGGGCAAAGGTTCCTTCCGGTATAGAGGTAGAGAAGAAGGATAAAGAGGAAGAAATGCCGCTGGCACTTGAGATAAGCACTCCCGTGCAGGGTAACCTCTTTTATTCTGGCGACACGTTGCAGTTTGAGGTTCTTGTTTACAGCCGCGATGGCGGTAAGTTTGATATCCCAGAAAAGGCAGTGCTTTCATACCGTATCACGGACTATCAGAATTTTCACATAGCGGATGGAGAAACATTGTTTAGCGGAGCCCTGCCTGTTGATAACCCTTCTTTTTATAAACATCCTCAGGGCAGGGCAAGAAAAGAGAACCTTCATAAAAAATTTTTGGTGGACAGTAAAGAAGCAGGTGAGGAGGGCAGGCTGTTTTTTGTAGAGGTAAAACTGGTGGAAAATAAAAGAATACTGGCAGAGGATACGGTGACCTACGGGGTGGTTAACCCGCGTAAAGTGAAAGAGGGACTGGAGAGGAAAAGACGGTTTATGATGAGCAGGTGGGATGATATATTCGCTCCTTCCTGGGCACCAGAGAGAAACGGTGCAATCGCGGTCAAGATGGGTACTGCATGGAAACATATCCTTGACTACTGGTGGGTAAGGGTTCAGCCTGAGTATCCGGGGCACATGAATTTCGGGGATAAGATGCCTTCTTTCCCCAAGATATCTTTTTGCCCCAACCTTGAACAGATAAGAGGCAGACCCGATAACCATCCATGGGGTAGCAACGCCACTATGGTGCCCAAAGGGGCTCAACTTCCCGACCCCTTCAGACCCGGTTCTACCACCTTCAACATAGATGCCTATGTGGAGTACATAGTCGGATATATCAGACACCACAGGGATGCAATAGGTATGGTTGTTCCCTCCGGACTTGAAAGAAATATAGATGAAAGAACCCTTGAACTGCACAGGAAGGCTTACACCGCCATAAAGAAAGAGTTTCCTGATTTACCTGTTGGAATTATGCTTTATGGACTCGGTACACCTTCGAGCGGCAACGCGCTGGTGGATTTATTTTTGAGGGAAAAACTTTACGATTACTGTGATTTTGTTGATGACCACTTCTATGCTCCATCTGTTGACTGGGGACCTTGGAAAAGAATACAGAAGGGATACAAAGATATGGGGAGAAATCCTGTCTACATCGTATCAACAGAATTTTCACGTGTCGGTGGTATGGACCAGATACAGCGCAGTCGTGATATGATAGGTGCTCATCTGGATGCCTTTGCCCACGGGATGAGACAGTTATACTATTTCAATCAAATAAACAGCAGTGGGGTTTTAAAAAGCCCCTTTCTGAGAGAGCCGACTGACCTTGGAGGTGACCAGACTTCAGGATTTATGTTTATGCAGTGGGTTGACAGACCGAGGATATCTGCAGACATTGTGACCGAAAGAGGCTGGGATTTTCGTTACCCTGCTGTTGATATAACGGGCAGTATAATGCCCCTCCTGCAGACAATGACATATTACAACCTTGTTCAGAACTTTGACACTGCAGAATATAGAGCAACAGTCAACCCTGATGAAAATACTATCGCTTATATCTTTGACCGTGAGGATGCCACTGTTGTTGCAGTGTGGCAGGAAAGACCTGTGGGCATCAGGACATTTAAGGTGGAGGCGGATACAGGCTATGTACATCAGGACTTTTACGGCAGGGAAGACAGAATGAACGC
>CAYORP010000037.1:0-3310 GCA_964406415.1 uncultured bacterium | reverse complement strand
ATAGCCGTCTGCGGCTCAATTGCCGCATACAAGCCTGCGGAGGTTGTGCGTGGATTCAAAAAGAAAGGATGGAATGTACAGGTTGTGATGACAGAAGAGTCTATGAACTTTATCGCGCCCCTGACGCTCTCCACCCTTTCAGAAAGACGTATCTATTCTGAGATGTTTGAGGATTCAGATTCCGGAGAAAACCACATCTCAATATCCGATTCTGCTGACGTAATACTGGTGGTCCCGGCTACTGCCAACATCATAGGTAAGATTGCAGGGGGAATATGCGATGACCTGCTTACCTGTATAATCTTTGCTTTCAATGGACCTGTTGTTCTTGCCCCTGCTATGAACGACCGGATGTGGGAAAACCCGATTATTCAGGATAATTTTGCAAAACTTAAAAAAAACGGTTATCATTTCATAGGTCCGGAAAAGGGGAAACTGGCATCCGGAAAAGAGGGTATAGGAAGACTTGTGGATGTAGAAAAGATAGTTGAATATGTGGAAAAGATAACCCTGTAGTGGTGCGTCATCCTATTTTAAAAACCCAATAAAGAAATCCCCCTTAGTCCCCCTTTTGCAAAGGGGGAGAAAAGGAGAAATAAATGGGGAAGAGTTATCCGCTGGTACCTAAAAAGGTGCCGCATGTAGAAACGAAGTACAGAAGGATTGTAACAGATATACCGGCTGCAGAGTCAATACCGGTTCTTGAAAAACTGAGAAGGTACGAACCGCTGTCTATGAGCGGACAGCCGCCGGTTGTATGGGACAGGGCTGAAGGAATCAATGTCTATGATAATTATGGCAACAAGTGGCTGGACTTCAGCGCAGGGGTCCTCGTGGTAAATGCAGGACACTCCGCACCGGCGGTTCTTGCAGGGATAAGAGAACAGATAGAAAAACCATTCCTTCACAACTACTGTTTCCCTTCCGCCATCAGGGCGCAACTGGCTGAAAAGATTGCCTCCATCTCGCCTGAACCGCTGAAAAAGGTCTTTTTACTGACCACGGGAGCAGAGGCGGTTGAGTGTGCAATGAAGTTAGCCAGAACCTACGGCAGGAGCAAAAAGAAAAATGTAATGGTCTCTTTTGAGGGAGCGTTTCACGGCAGAACGCTCGGTGCCCAGATGCTTGGCGGCCTGCCCGGACTGAAGGAGTGGATTACACACCCGGACCCTGACATATATCAGGTTCCCTTTCCGGGCGAACCGAGGTGCAGGGACAGAAGTTTTTCCGTATTTGAAAGACGGTTGGATGAACTCGGCGTCAACCCAGAAGACGTGTGCGGGGTAATCTCCGAAACATACCAGGGTGTCAATGCCGCCCTTATGCCCGTGGACTATGCTAAGGATTTGAGAAAATGGTGTGACAAGAATGGAGCCGCACTTATCTTTGACGAGATACAGGCAGCCTTCGGCAGAACAGGAAAGATGTTCGGTTTCCTTCACTACGGAATACTGCCCGACATCTACTGTCTGGGCAAAGGCATCTCAAGTTCCCTGCCGCTTTCCGCCGTAGTGGGGAAGAAGGAGTTTATGGACCTTTATGAGCCCGGTGCCATGACCAGCACACATACTGGAAATCCACTTTGCTGTGCCGCTGCCCTGGGCAGTATAGAGACCATAGAGAAAAACAACCTCGTGGAAAATGCCGCATCTATGGGAAAGGTATTTGAGGAAGAACTGACAGAGATTGAAAAAAGGTTTGACTGCATACAGTTTTTGCGCGGGAAGGGGCTGGTATGGGGCGTGCAGTTCGGCAAAAAAGGCACGGAGAAGCCCGACCCTGAAACCGCACATCAGGTCGTGGGAAGGTGTCTTGAGAAAGGTCTTCTGCTGTTTGCTCCGGTGGGGCTGGGAGGCGGAACGATAAAACTTAATCCGCCGCTTATCATAAACGAAGAGGCGGTAAGAGAGGGCTGTGCGGTCTTTGCTGAGGCAATAGAGGAGGTATGTGGATAATGAAGATAAAAGAGGCGGTGGAAAAGAACTTCAGGGAGTCGCTGGACTTTCTTAAAGAGTCAATAAAATTTCCAAGCGTAACAGGAGAAGGCGAAGAGAAGGTGCAGGACTTCATAAAAGACAAATTTGCAGCATTCGGGGATGCCAAACTGGTTCCTCTGCCGGCAGACATCAAGAAGGACACGGAATACACCTTTGCGGAGAAGGACCCGGACTACTTTAGGCGGAAAAACCTCGTTCTGGAATATCCGTCTTCAGGTGGCGGCAGGTCGCTCATACTCAACTCCCACTCGGACGTGGTGCCTGCAGAACAGTGGGCAGATGCCTTCTCCCCTGTTGAAAAAGAAAACATTATCTACGGCAGGGGTGCCTGTGACGCAAAGGGACAGGTAGCCGCCATCTACCTTGCACTCCTGACGCTGAAGGAACTCGGTGTAAAACTGAAGGGGAAACTGACTGCAGAGGTTGTGATAGAAGAAGAGGTCGGGGGCAACGGTGCGCTTGCACTAATCAGACAGGGCTATAAGGCAGATGGAGCCATAGTGCTTGAGGCAAGCCAGTTGAAGATATTTCCTGCCAACCGCGGTGCGGTCTGGTACAAACTGGACGTTGAAGGCAGGTCCGTACATATGGGTAGGATAACAGAAGGGGTGAGCGCGATTGAAAAGGCCTGCTTCCTGGTGCAGCGTATGAAGAACTACGAACGCAGACTGATAGAGGAGAGTAAGGACGTTCCTCTCTTTGAGAAATTCCAGCAGCCTGTGCAGGTAAACTTCGGAACCATAAGGGGCGGCAGCTGGCCCTCAATGGTCAGCGGGGATGCGACGATTGAAGGCGGAGTCGGCTTTCTGCCGAACAAGGACATAAACCTGATAAAGAATGAATTGAAGGACGTGATAGAAAACTGCGGGGACGACTGGATTGTCAACCATTACAAACTGTCATTCCCCAAACTGCACAACGATGCATATGCGATTGACGTGAGCCATCCGCTTGTTGAGGCAATGAAGAAGGCGGAGGCGGACTCTGATGTTACACCGGAGATAGAGGGGTTTATCGCCAGTTGTGACGCCCGGCTGTTTAACAAGGTGGGAAAGATGCCGGTGGTGGTGTTCGGTCCGGGCAAACTGGACTATGCACATTCGGACAACGAGCAGATAGATACACGGCAGATAAAGACTGCGGCAGAAATCCTGGTAAGGACTGCAATCAACTGGTGCGGAAAGGAATAATAACCCAGTGAGAGTTTTGAAAACTGGCTATTAAGAAAGCCGGCTCATAGAACATAATAAATGGAACAGGAAATCTTCTTCCGCCGCTACATTACGGAGGAGAAGTCTGGTTTATGAGGTAAG
>CAYORP010000036.1:0-11828 GCA_964406415.1 uncultured bacterium | reverse complement strand
CACCTTCAACCTCTACTGCGGATAAAAAATGATTTGTTTCATACCGTGAATCTGTTATAATAATTGTATTCCGGCGTAGCTCAATGGTTGAGCAGGCGGCTGTTAACCGCAAGGTTGTAGGTTCGAATCCTACCGCCGGAGCTTATATTTTCTTCTTTGAAGTAGGATTCGAATGGAGCGAAGTCAGATAATGCGATGAGTAAGAGCATTATCAGCGGCTGGCCGACCCGAGACGTATTGGGAGGCGAGGGCGCCGAATCCTACCGCCGGAGCTTTGAAGGTATATTCCGGGTACATCCTTAACATAATATTCAAAAGGCTGTATAGACTAATTTTTTAAAACCAATGACTGTTTTCGGATTACTTTCTGCTATACTGCTTCTCTTCGTTTCATCAGTTCAGTCACAAGCAAAATCGCTTGTGTATAATGGAACATTTAATGTTGTCACGCCACAGGGCATACCGGACGGATGGTACTCAAGTGGTCACAGGGATATTATCCAGCAATTCTCCGTAGATGACGATACAAAGGGAAATCATATTGCCAGATTGCTCTGTACCAAATATGTTCCGGGTACACCGTCAAGTCATGCGATGATTTCCCAACTTCGGCGTATTACCCTGAAAAAAGGCGAGTGGTACAGACTGTCCTTTAGAGCACGAGGAGACGTCTTATCAGGGAATGTATATGTCTCCATCCAGGAAACCAGGGGATGGAGGAATGCCGGACTTATATATTCTTTCACACCGTTTGAAGATTGGAAAAAGTTTGATGTAACCTTCCGTGCTGCGATAGATGTTGAACAGACCAACAGCCGTCTTGCATTTTATTTTCTCTCAACCGGTATATTGTATCTGGATGATGTAGTACTGGAGAACTACCCAGGACAACAGCGTCAGTGGTTTCCTCAAATATCTGTTGAAGGAGTCGTAAATGCGGTTCCCAACAGTAGTTTTGAGTGTGGAACGGCAGAGTGGGGGAGTTTATCGGTTGGACGAAGATATAGCTGGATGGAAGGACTTTTTAACCTGTTTGGAAGATGTGATAACACGACATCGTTTAACGGTACCTGCTCATTGAAAACTGAGTTTTCAAAGAATAAACCTGTTCTCCTCCACACCGTTTACCCAGTTCCTGCCACTTTACACATATCTGACAACCTGGTCGGTTATAACGGCTGGTTTAAAGTTAATCCTGGTGAACGTTACGTATTCTCCGCCTATGTGAAGGCAGACCGTCCAGGCATCCCTGTACGAATAACTATACTGCATGCGGATGGAGGTCACTGGAGTCCACGAGTTCATACTGTCACAACAGAATGGGTTCGGATAGAAGAATCTTTTGTTGCACGCCAGCCTTTTGTTACATGCTGTGTGGGAATGAGTTTTGAAGAAAATGGTTCATCGGAAGGCACGTTGTGGATTGATGCAATACAGTTTGAGCGCGGAACTAAAGCAACTCAATACCGGACCCGTGAGGAGGCTGAGGCAAGACTGGAAACAGGGAATGTCGGTAATATCTTTACAAATCCGGCGAGTGGATTGATTTTCCAACTTCTTGCATATAACTCTACGGATTCCCCCAAGATACTAAGGGGTCGGTTAACAGCAACGGATTTTATGGAACAGGTCATCTGGCAAGAAGAAGTGAAATTATCCTTGCCTGCAGGAAAAAGTGTGCAGCAGATATACAGGAACATTCTCAAAGAAAGACAGGGGTTTTTTAGACTTCGGTGGCAGCCGGAACGCGGGTTGGAACAAAGCATACGTTGTGCAGTTATTGAACCTGTTGACCCGGGAGATACAATGTTCGGTTTCAACCACACCTTTCCCACCGATTTCCTATTTCCTCTCTGTAACATTGCAGGATTGCGGTGGTGGAGAGACTGGTGCGTCTCCTGGCAAAATGTCCAGGCGGAACCGGGACCGTTTGATTTCAACCTGACTGATATTCAAATTAACCGTACTCTATACCTTGGAGGGAGACCACTTGTTCTATTTCCATATCCCTCATCTATGTGGGCAACCGAATGCAGGGATGCACAACTGAGTAGTCTTAAAGAGCGTCTTGCGGCAGGTCTTATCAACGAGAGTCGTTTCAACCAGGTGCTGACCTCATTCAAACCCACGAAGATGGAGGATTTTGAGGAGTATGTAAAAGCAACAGTTATGCATTACCATAACAGGATCAAACACTTTGAAGTTCTGAATGAACCGCTTTATACATACTATTCACTTCCAGCCGGTTACGGCTATACGATGACTGATTACCTTGAGATGCTCAGGATTGCATACCAGACGGCGAAAAATGTTGACCCTGGATGCACAATTATCGGAGGTATAGGCTGCGGACCTTCAAGTAACTACGCCGCATCCTTTATTGAGGAGGGCGGTCTTCAGTGGTGCGATGTAATTAACTGGCACATATATCCCGGTCGTGAGCGTGCAGAATTTCTTGAAGAGTTATTCAAAATGCGCTTGGAACAGATGAAAGAACGTAACGAAACAAAACCGATATGGATAACAGAATTTGGTCTCTATGCAGATGATGACCCTCTATATACGCCCTTTACATTCGGGGATACAATCGTGACCTTTGCAATGCGTCCTGATGAACTTACTGCATCAGCAGATCTTGTACAACTTATTGCTATGATGGTTGCCAATGGAGTAAAAAAAGTCTTTTACCATGCTGGTATTTGCCAGTCAGTTTATGCTTCCAGTGCCGGCAATATATTTTTTGAGTACGGTGGAGTCCCACGCAAAATGTACGCAGCTCAAACGGTTCTGGCAAGGATGTTCTCCCCTGATATGACATTCATACGTCGGTGGAATGAGCCTGACTGGCTTGTTGCTTACGAATTCCATTCTCGGGGGCAAACCCTGGTAGTTCTGTGGACCCGCAGGACTGACGCGCCTTCTATAAATATACCCGAGGGTTTACATGCAGTTGACCTGATGGGCAATTTCCTGCCGGTCCGAACCATAACTCCGTCAGAAATACCAGTTTATTTTATTGGAAAGCATAAAGAACAGTAACTCTGAATCTGTCTTTTCTTTAATGCGGGATATGGATAGAAATATGGTAGCGTATAGAAAGCCGCATGCCTTCTTCTCTTTTTACTGTCAGTTCTTGTTGAAATACATATTACCTGCTATCAGATACTGGAATTCAATTCCCTCAACTTCATTCGGTTTTGTATGCTGTATGCCAGTTGCTATACTCTCGGCGTCAGTTCTCCTCTTCTTTGACAGGAGCATATCTCTTGCTCCTGCCAGGGCTCCGTTGCCGAACCTGACAAATTTGTTCTTATCTATGGATGGATATAATCCTATAGCCATTGCATTTGAGATGTTTATGAAATTTCCGAATGCTCCTGCCAGATATATTTTTGACACATTATCATAGGTTGTTCCAAAATACTTTACCAGAAGGTCCTGGTCCGTGCGAAGACCGGCCTTGGCCATTATCAACTGGTTTATATCATCCTGCGTTATAGATAGATTGTTTGTAATCTTATATGGGGTGTCTATTCTTGCCCGTTCATTCATAACGCCCCTGCTTAAAAGTTCGGCGAGCAGGTCTATTACCCCGGAACCGCAGACTCCCAGTGCAGGTTTGTTGCCGAGAGTATTGTATTGCAGTTTCCCGTTATCTGACCACATATTTGTTATTGCTCCTTCTATGGCACCGACACCGCAACTGATCTGGTATCCTTCATATGCGCCGCCAGCCGCACAGGAAGCTGTCATAATTTTATTTTTGTTGCCTATTACTACTTCTCCATTTGTCCCTATATCTATAATCATCTCTATCTCATCGCTTTCATAAAGCCTTGTGGATATTATGTCAGCAAGGCAGTCCGCTCCAGCATGACCCCCGATTAAAGGAGGACCGTAAATCTTGCCATTGGGATGAATACTGAGCCCAATATCAGAAGCGTTAAGTGTCACAGGAGACTTATCAGAAGGTTCAAAAGGCATAACTACAAGTGTGGTTGTATCCTGTCCGCAGATAATGCTTCTCATTATGCTGTTTCCGACAACTACAACGTCATAGATGTATTTTGTAATAGAACCCTCTTCAACCTGCAGATTTTTTTCCAATTCTTTAAGATTTTTGTTTATCCCGTTAATAACTACCGATTGAAGTTCCTTTAACCCACCCTTATGGGTCATAGCATAACCTCCTCTTGAAATTACATCATTACCGTATGCGATCTGAGGATTTTTACTGGCTATTGTTCCAATGTTTCTACCCGTTTCCAGGTCAACAACCTGCATCACTAAGGTTGTCGTGCCCACATCAACGGCTAATCCAAGTATCTTCCCTTGATAATTTCCTGAATCTTCTCCTGTTTTATAAAAAACCTTACCGGTTCTTCTGGATACAGAAGGAAATAGTTCAACGCCCGTATCTACTGCATTTGTTAAAATGGCGTATCTTCCTAAATCAATAGTGAAAACCTCAATATCATTATTATCTCTGATGACCATGGAATGGCTGGCAAGTCTGTATCCCGGCATTAATTTGTTCTGACGCAAAAAATGCTGTTCAGCAGGTGCAGGACATTCTAAAGATTCCAGTCCTTTTTCAATTCTTACAATATCTTTTCCACATACTTCCTGTCCATCACATTCAGAGTCTATTTCTACAACGCCCATTCTCCTGATATGTTGTAATACTGTTTCCCCTACAACAATATCCACCCCTTTTCTTCTTCCTGTTTCATACTGTGGGAAAAACATTTTTGCCATTTTACTTTTCTCTCCAGATGACTGTGCAAAACATTCAGTTTTTTTTATTTCCACAAACTTTGTTTTCAGATTGAAGTTTCTCTTTCTTTTAAAAATTATCAGAGAGGTATTAAAACATATCATTTTTTTCCTGTCAATTGAATGAGAAAGAAATCCATATTCTGAACAGCAAAACAGGTGTTACCCCTGACTTCTTATGTTATTTTTGCAGCGGCATCCGTTGACAGATCAAATCTTTCGCGTTATGATATGAATATATAAAAATACACTGGTTATACGGATAGCATCAATTGATAAAGAATATTCAATTACTGGATGGAGGTGAGAAATGTACAGGAAAAATGGGCTTGTGCTGATAGAATTGATTATGGCCCTTATTATAATTACATTGTTTACAATATTTTCGTTGAAGGTCATTTATACTGTCATTGAAAATTCTAAAGTGGGAAGAGCAAAGTCTCAGATTGCAAATATTGCCGCCCTGCTGGAGATGATAAAGGACGATACGGGCTATTATCCCGTGTCTCTTTCAATCTGTACACAGATTGTGCCTCCAGAGGGAATGAGTAAAGACTGGAAGGGTCCTTATTGCAATTCGGTTCCTCTTGACCCGTGGAATACTGCATATTTTTATATAATACCTTTGAGTATGATTTTTGACGTGCCTCCTGTTATAAGAGGTACCGGACATCCCCAAACCTATAATATCAATTTCCAAGCAATGGGTGGAAATGCAAGGGTTCGCATAGAAAATTATGGGATTGCCTCTTCTACATTTGCCATTAACGGAGTTACCCTTATTGAAACAAAGGAGTTTCACAGTCTTCCCGCAAAGAAGCAGCCACAGATAATTGAAAAAGAAATTGTGCTTCAAGAGGGAAATAACGAGATATCTGCATGGACAGCCAGCGGACCTACCAATTACTATCTGGTATATATTTCCGGTTATTTTCCCACAGATGAATATTTCATACTTGGAAGTTACGGAAAAAACAGAGAATCAGGCGGTGCGGGTTACGGTATGGATATTCAATGGCATTCAGACCTTTATCCCAATTTTCAGCCTGTAATACTGAAATAATGTAACCCACTCTTTCAAAGATATAAGGGTAAAAAGGGTAAAGGAGGTGATGAAAAATGACGGATTGTTTCTTCCATACGGGAAGGCCTGCAGTGGCAAGGTGTAAACAATGCGGGAAGCCATTGTGCAGTGAATGCCGCATAATAAAACCAGAAGGTATTTTTTGCAGTGAGAAATGTTATGAAGCCTACAAAGTTTTTGCGGATAGAGCTGAGGAGATAGAAGCAAAAAGGTCTAAAAGTTCAGGTATAAAATCTCTTGTGAAACTGATAATTTTTCTTGTGGTCCTTTATCTTATCTACATTCTTGTAAAACGGTATTTTTTATAGTCTGAATTCCTACTACAGATTAGAAATTGAAGTGATGAACAGCAATAGGATTGAGAAATTAAACAATATTGATATAAAAAAAGGTAATGTTGTTTACTGGATGAGCAGGGACCAGCGTGTAGATGATAACTGGTCGTTTTTTTATGCCGTTGAGACTGCTGTGAGGATGAAACAGCCCGTTGGGGTCATTTTTACACTCACAGATTCTTTTCTGGGAGCAACATACAGACAGTATTCTTTTATGCTTTCCGGTCTCGCTCATGTTGAAAAAAAACTTGAAAAACTTAATATCCCCTTTTTCATCCTTTACGGCAACCCGCCTGAAGAAATACTGAAATTTGTCAACAAAAATAAATCAGGTATTCTCATAACCGATTTTTCTCCCTTGAGGATAAACAGACTGTGGAAAAAGAAGGTATCTGATAAAATCAAAACCGCTTTTGTTGAGATTGATGGACACAATGTTATTCCCTGTCGTTTAGCCTCAGATAAGCAGGAGTTTTCTGCCAGAACCATAAGGCCGAAAATACACAGATTACTTCCTGAGTTTTTGACCGAATTCCCAGGAGTTAAACGCCATCCATTTTCCTGGCAGGGCAGGAATACCCAAAATGATTTCAGGATGTTAGATAAAGAATTAAAGGTTGACAGGAATGTAAAAAATCTGCCCTGGGTTATACCGGGTGAAGAAGCAGCCATAACTCTCTTACGCAATTTCATAGAAGAAAAACTTGACAATTATGAGAATGACCGCAATAATCCTTTAAAAGATGGGCAGTCCAATCTTGCCCCCTATATTCACTTCGGACAGATATCAACGCAAAGAATAGCCCTGGAGATTCAAAAAGCCGGAGCAGATTTAAAATCAACCGAGTCATTTCTTGAAGAACTTATTGTACGTAGAGAACTTGCAGAAAATTTCTGTTTTTATAACCGACATTATGATTCTTTTCAGGGTTTTCCGGATTGGGCAAAGCGAACTCTTGAAAAGCACAGGAAAGATAAACGCGACTATGTTTATTCCTTGAGTCGTTTTGAGTCTGCAGAGACACATGATGACTTGTGGAATTCATCTCAGAGACAGATGCTCGTTAGAGGTAAGATGCACGGTTATATGAGAATGTACTGGGCAAAGAAAATTCTGGAGTGGAGTAAAACTTCTGAAGAAGCCCTTGAAACAGCGGTTTATCTTAACGACAGATATGAACTGGATGGTAGAGACCCCAACGGCTATGCCGGAATTGCATGGTCCATAGGAGGTCTCCATGACCGCCCGTGGTTCAGCCGTCCTGTGTTCGGCTCCGTAAGGTATATGAGCCGGAATGGACTGGGTAATAAATTTGATGTGGAAAAATATATTGAGGAATATCCCTCTGCTTGACAGCCGGAGAAATTTCTGATAAAACTTCAGGGTTCATCTGGTTTGGAGAGAAGAAATGAAGGAAAAGAAATTCAAGGTTGGTAATAAAGGGACCATTGAGGAGAACATAGAAAGATTGCAGAAAGAACTTGGTGATGTTTTTGAATCTATGGAAGGGGCTCCAAAGATAAAAGAAGATTCTAAAGGGGAAGAAAAGGAAGATAAAAGAACTGTTGTTGAAAAAACTCCTAAAGTCTCTCGGCAGAAGTTTACGGAGCCGTTAAAAACGCATGCTACAGACTATGCAAGAAGTCCCAAAAAATCTTTCAAACCGTTTAAAAGTTCAAAGTTTTATATCACATTTCTCGGTATCTTATCCTTCACTCTCATTATCTTAAAAACGCCTGTTTTCAAATATACGACACCTTTCAGACAGGATGATGATTTACCGCAGATAGAGGTGGGTTTCAGATACTACAACAACATTCTGGGTAAACAGACCAGGGTGGAAACAATTGTCAAACTCGGGATGGAAGAAATCACGGTTCCATTTTCAATGTCTGAGTGGGTCAATATGGACTTAGATAAAAAACTCCTGATATTGAAATATCTGAAAGAGTGAAAATTCCATTCAAAATTTCCCTAATGTATAGGGACTAAAACAAAATCTTACCAGAAACTGTATTTGGAGGTATAATGTCCCTATGAGGAAAAAGGGTTCCGAAGGTTTCTGGCTCGTTGAAGGTCTGGTTATAATAATTATTTTCTTTATCCTTGTCGGCATATCTATTTTTCTTATCGGAAATATTGTTCAGAAATCAAAGGTTGTCAGCGCGGAGGCTCAGATTGCGCAACTGGCACTGTTATTGGAAGAGGTTTATGACGATACAGGTTTCTATCCTGCTTACCTGTTGGATCTGACCTCGGAATCTCCTCCTAAACTTCAAAAAGAAGGGTGGAATGGCGCTTATGCAAGAACGATACCACTGGATCCATGGGGTTCTCCTTACTTTTATATGATTCCCCCCACAACCCTTTTTGCCTCTCCTCCTGTTCCAAGAACGCCAGGTACTCCCGACACCTATGTTATGGATTTTGAGACAAACCCGGGTAAGGGCATTTTGCGCATTGAAAACTACGGGATAACATCCTGTGATATAACCCTAAACGGTGTTATTGTTGTGTATGAATATGAATTGAAAAATAATCCCCGACCTCAGATAATAGAAAAAGAGGTTGACCTGATTGAAGGAAACAATTTTATAATGTGGGCGAGAAGTACGCCCGGTGATTTTCTGATAGCCAACATTTCTGCAGACAACGTGCCTACTTCTGAGTACTTTATTCTTGGCAGTTACGGAAAAGACAAACAGGAAGAAGGCAGTGGTTTTGGCAAAGATATTGTCTGGCATTCAATGGTTTATCCTCACTTCCAGGAAGACGGAATTATTAAGTGATTATCCAAATTTACCTGCTATGTACTTCCCTATAAAGTGAGTTAAGATAATTACGATTAATATTATCAATAAGTGTTCACCTATAACCCGTAACGGTTTTTCGTTTTGTTGTCTTGCCAAAATGTAACTGAAAAGTGTCAGCATGATACTTCCCCAAATAATGCTTATAAAAATTGCGGAAGACATAGGAAGAAAAATAACAGGAACAAGAAAAGTCGCGGAAAATAGGAATTTTGAAAAAAAGGTTGATAGAGTGGCGGTCCATATTTCCACAGGCAAGTGTTTTATTTCGGCTTCCTCGGAAATGTGAATACCCAGTGCATCGGAAAAGGCATCAGCAATTGCAATAATAAGAATACCTCCGATTATTGCGGGTTTTGATTGTGTACTTGAATAAAGCCCCACAATCAACCCAAGAGTTGTTATGATACCGGATGTAAGTCCGAAACTGAATCCCGTTTTTATTGAATGTTTTACTTCCATTATGAAATAACCTGCCTCCCGGCAAAATCTTCGTTAATTATAACATGGATTAAACCATTAAAAAATTTTATCCTGCTGTTTCTCCTTTGATTCTATACAGGGTTTTCAACTTGACATTGGGAATGTATGATATACAATAATGAAAAGGTAAATACTCATTCAACACCGTCATTGCGAGGGAGTCTTCTTGCGACCGAAGCAATCTCAATGGGATTGCTACGCTCCCTGTGGTAGCTCGCAATGACAATACGGGGTTCACTGAGGACTTACATAAAAAGATAACGGATTATAAAGGAAATTTTTTATTGATGAATATTGCTTGCCGGAAAAAGCAGGCCTGAAATAATTGTTTGGTATTTAATAAATCTAAATGGAGAGATTTCTATGAATGTATATGAATCTATAGAGAAAAGAAGGAGTGTAAGAATGTACAAGGATAAACCTGTACCTGAAAAAGTTTTAACCCGAATAATGAATGCGGCAAGGCTATCTCCTTCTGCAAATAATATGCAGTCCCGCAGGTTTATCATAGTAACAGACAGAGAGATAAGAAAAAATCTTGCTGTTGCGGCTAATGAGCAGTATTTTATTGCCGGAGCACCTGTTGTCATCGCTGCAGTTGGTCTGAATCCGGAAAAGATAATGTCCTGTGGTATACCATCTGACCATATAGATGTAGCAATAGCCATTGACCATATTACACTTGCAGCAGTGGAAGAAGGGTTGGGTACCTGCTGGATAGGTGCATTTTCACAGGAAAAGGTGTGTAAAATTTTGAATGTTCCTTCACAATATAAGATTGTTGAACTGCTGACTCTGGGATATCCGGCAGATGCCCCGGGGACTAAAGACAGAAAAAAGTTAAAAGAGATAATCTGCTATCAGCATTTTTCTTAGGCAGGGGTAAAAAATGATACAAAATCTGAAACCGAAGATTGCAGTTATTGGTGGAGGTAACGTGGGGGTCAGGTATGCTTATGGCTTGCTGATTCGCGGGGGAGGCAGGGAAATTGTTATTGTAGACTTAGACAGGAAACGTGTTGAAGGGGAGGTTGCTGACCTGTCGCATGGTATGTCTTATGCACCAGGGCCCATACATATTACATCTGGAGATTATAAAGATATACAGGGCTCTGAACTTGTTGTTATTACTGCAGGCAAAAAGCAGAAAGCGGGACAGACACGAATGGATGTAGCGAAAGACAATGTGGCTGTATTCAGGGAAATAATCCCTGAGATTACAAAATATGCCCCGGAGGCTATTTTTCTTGTTGTAAGCAACCCGCTGGATGTAATGACATATGCCGCCTATAAAATTTCAGGGAAACCATCCTCTGAGGTGATAGGTTCCGGTACGGTTCTTGATTCAGCGCGTTTCAGGTATTTGCTTGCTTCAGAATGTATGGTTGATACAAGAAATATACATGCCTACATACTCGGTGAACACGGGGATACGGAATTTCCTGTATGGAGTAAGGCGATGATAGGGGGTATGCTTTTCAACGACTACTGCAGAGACTACTGCGATAAGAGAAAGACCTGTAATGTGAGACTTCATAGACAGCAGATAGTGGATAACGTAAAAAACTCTGCCTACAGTATAATAGAAAAAAAGGGTGAGACATCCTACGGAATAGGTCTTTCACTTGGCAGGATTACTCAGGCGATTATTAACAACGAGAATGCAATTTTGCCGGTTTCCGTTCATATGGAAGGCTTCTACGGTTTAAAAGATTGTTACCTCAGTCTTCCATCCATTGTTAACAAAAAAGGGATAAGAGAGGTTTTAATCTTAAAACTTGATGATGAAGAAAGAGATAAACTTGATTATTCCGCTGCAGCGATAAAAAAGGTTATCAATGAAACAGGTCTGTAGGGTAGAGAAAGCAGGTAATTCACTGTTCGGGAGAAAGGATTTTTACCTGTACCGCTTCTTCCGCATCCATCGTGTATGTCCCTCCGATAGGCAGTATCATAATATCCACCTTCACCTCTTTTATCTCCTGATAGCGCATCGGCAGGTCCTATAACCACCGTATCATTGCATATTATTTTATCTATATCTTCTGGACTGCAGTGGTCTTGATGCGAATGAGAAATTAAAAGAATGTCTGCCTTTTTAACTGCTGTTTTCAGTTTCCACGTGTCAATGACTTGACGGCTGAAGAAACCGCGGACAATTGCTATAAGAACGACATTTTAATGCCGACAATAAGAGATTTTATGGCATTACTGACGGAAAGACCGTACATTCTTGATTTCGGCTGCGGTCCCGCTTGGAAAATTGTACAATATGTCGCCAGTATTAAATTTATAAGCCCGCGTATCTCAGCGGCAGAGCAGCGCATTCGTAATGACTT
>CAYORP010000035.1:0-18981 GCA_964406415.1 uncultured bacterium | reverse complement strand
TCTTCGGAGGGTTCAGACAGCTCCGAGTAAGGTAATCGTCGGAACGCTTGTGCTTTTCACCTTGTCTTACAACTGCGCTTCCGCACTCGCACTTCAATTATCCCCTTTTGCCCTACGGTGTCCAGTGAGAACTTACAAAATAAGTTCTGTTGCGAGATACTCAGTAAGAGTTATTTACCACATCAAATTCGGAAAGTCAAATTATGTCTTGTCAATGTTGTTTTTAACGATTATAATAGTTAAAAGGCTATCTTTAAATGGTTTTTACAGTATTATGCAACGGGATAAATAGTAATTTTTGATATTGCTGCTGAAGGAAGATATGGGGAGAACAAAAGTTCTTGTTGTTCCGCATCAGGGGCGTACTGCAATTTCCGTTAATGGGAAGGTTATTCCGGGTATGTCATATTTCACTTACATGCTTCACGGCGGGAACATGCGGCGGGATGTGCTGCATGAAATGGTTTCATGCGGAATAAAGATTTTTTTGGTATTGTGGCAGTCCTGGAGACCTAAATTTCATGCAGAACCCTGGTCGTCTGACGGCAAGATAGATTTTACCCCGATTGATGAATGGATGTCTGCTCTTTCCGGCATGGCAGATGATATCTGGTTTGTTCCGAGGTTGTTTTTCAGCACTCCACATTGGTGGGCTGATAGATATCCAGAAGAACTTGTGCGATTTTCTGATGAGGACCTGACATTACAGCAGAAAGACGGACAGGATGTTTTGAATCTGGCTTCAATGGCTTCAACCCGGTGGCGGAAAGATGTTTCAAAAGTTCTGGAAAGTATAGTGACTCACATAGAGAATGGACCTTATTCAGACCGGGTACTGGGTTATATGATAAATTCTGGAGGGACTGAAGAATGGGTATATCATGGGTCGCAACAGGGACGTATTCCCGATTACAGCCTTCCTGCACTGAAATCTTTCCATAAATGGTTGAGAAATAAATATGGCAGTGATGTTTCGCTTGCAGAGGCATGGAGTAATCCGGGTATAACCATTGACAGAGCAAAGATACCCTCTGAATCGGAACGCCGTCGGTGTGCCCCTTCAGTTGCAAAAAACCCGCTTCTTGACAGACCATCTATAGACTATGAGTTATTCCTTTCTGAGTTGTGTGCTGATAATCTTCTGGAATGGTGCCGGGTGGTCAAGAATGTTACAGGCAGGCGGAAGTTAACGGGCTCTTTTTATGGCTACCTGCTCTGGCAGAGCGGTTATGCGAACGGGGTGGTTAACAACGGACATCTTGCTTTACGCAAACTGCTTGATTCACCAGAGATTGATTTTATAACGGGCATTACCAGTTATGACAACAGAGGTACAGGGGAACCGGGAAGTTTTATGCTTCCAGTTGAAAGCCTGCAATCTGCTGGCAAACTGGCATTTAACGAAGTGGATATACGGACACATTTAAGTACAGGCAGGCCTTCAGAAAAAGAGATAGAGCCGACTTTTCGCAATAATTACGCTTATAACCTGCAGGAGTCAATATCTATTTATCGCCGTGAATTTGCACATCACCTTGTTAGTGGTGCGGCGTGGTGGGATTTTGATATGTCAGGCGGATGGTATTCCCAACGGGAATTGCTTGATGAGTTTTCAGCACAGGCAAAAATTGCAGGCAGAGCAATAAATTGGGATATGTCGTCAGTATCAGAATCCGCAGTGTTTGTAAGTTCAACCAGCCCTGCTTTTCAACGTTTTTTCACAATGCAGGAGGTAATGGCTGATTTAGCATGGCTTAATCTACAATGTGACAGGGCGACTACTGAACTCTACTATACCGGTGTTCCGTTTGATTGGTGGATGACAGATGACCTGAAACGGCCTGAGATATCACGATATAAATTGCTTTACATCTTCAATGCTATGTATATGAGTAATGAAGAACGAAAGTGGCTTGAGCGGTTAAAAGGTGAAGGACGAACGATTGTTTTTTGTGGCTGTGCTGGAATGATTGATGATAAGTCCGTTTCAGCAGAAAATGCTTCATCTCTTACCGGAATAAATCTGCGATTAAATGAAACAAGACAGCCTCTATGGATTGATGTTGATGATTATAAACACCCGATTTTGAAAGAGTGTGAATCCACTGTAACTCTTGGTACAGGGGCACTGGTCACGCCCTGTCTGGAGGTTGACGATTCAGACAGTATCGTTCTCGGTCGCTGGCGCAAGACAGGTGCCCCGGCATTTGCCGTCAAGGAATATAAGGCATGGCGTTCAATAGTGTGTCCGGCACCGATTAACCATCGTCTTGTGGCCCGCGGTATTATGAAAAAGGCAGGATGTCACGTATGGATTGAACCGGGACGCATTCTTTTTGTTAACAGGAGTATTTTAGCAGTTCATATAGCGGATTCTCATGAGCCTATGCGGATTCATCTTCCTGAACCAATGGATGTATTTGATTTGACCGATGGACATACAGTAGCGGAAGATGCCAGGCATTTTTTAATACAACGGGATATTCGGGAACATACTACTTTTCTTTATCACCTTCAACGTAAAAAAAAGAACAAAATCTAATGATGCCAGGAAGTTTTTGAAAAATTTGACAGGTATTTTTTCTTGTGGTATAATATAAGCGATTATAAGCAGTAAGATTTTTAAATCAAATTTGTTTGCCATAAAATTATGGTGAAAAGAGCAAAATGAAAAGAAAAAAAACAGCAAAAAAAACCATCAACAGAGAAAACCCAACTCACTTGTATCTTCAATTATTAGATATTTTAAAAACTGAATTGAGCGGGCTCAAAGGTGGTGAGCGGTTTTATACTGACCGGCAAATATGTAAATTATTCAAAGTTAGTCAGCCTACAGCACGGTCTGCTCTTTCAATACTTATGAAAGAAGGCTTGATTAAAAGAGTTCCTTCTCGTGGAACCTTTGTTAATAGCAAGGGAAAAACGCCGGTAAAAAAGAAGACGATGAGGATAGGTATTATTTCAAATCTTGGATGGTATTTTCCACATGTTATGGCTGTGCAGGGTGTTGAAAATCTGGCCAGAGAATGTGGTTACTGTACTGTGATTATTGACTGGAAAAACGGGGTTGAAGAGCAGGAAGAATCTATTGACCGTCTCCCTCTGCTTATAGAAGAATTAAAAAAACGTGATGTGGATGGTTTTATTGTAATCTCTCCCGTTAAAAGAATTGACAGGGAAATGCCAGAGTGTCTTCGTAATCTGGATATTCCTGCTGTACTGGTGAACTGGAATATTGTGGATGCGGAAGTTCCAATGGTGCTTGCTGATTATGAGGAAGGTGCTCACAAACTGGTAACACATCTTATAAAACAGGGATATAAAAGTATTGCATACATTGGCGGTTCATCTCAGAGGCAGGCTTATATAGACAGGTTTAACGGTTATCGGAAAGCACTGCAGGAGAACGGTATTGAGTATAATCCCGGGCTTGTTTACTATACTAATCAGCCGGATTCTTCAGAGCCTAAGGCTGCGCGAGAGATTATGGAGAAGATTTTAATTTCCCAAAAACATCCCGAAGCAGTTTTTGCCGCAACTGATATGATGGCTATGGTTGCAGTTAATGTTATACAGGATAAAGGGTTGCGTGTTCCGGAGGATATTGCTGTTGTGGGCTTTAATAATTATCCTCATGGAATTGTAATGAGACCAAAACTTACCACGATAACCCAGCCATATTATGAAATGGGGATTAATGCGATGGGACTGTTGAAGTCTATTATTGAAGGCCAACCTCCCGGTGTCATCAGAGTAATGGTTTCATGCAAACTTATTATAAGGGAATCCTGCGGAAGCAATAGAGGTAGCAAGTGATGCAAAAGCCTGTTTTTATAGGAGGAGGTAATGTATAAGTATGTTATATGCGGGCTGTTAATGTGTTTTTTAACAGGTACTATGACAGGTAGTGAAGAAAGAGGATTAAGGACTGCAGTAAATATAGTGTCTGAGGGAAAACCCAGTGCAGTAATAGTAATATCAAAACAGGCATCTAAAGCGGCCCAGTTAGGTGCGTACGAACTGCAGTGGCATATCAAGAAGATGTCAGGTGCAGAATTACCCATAGTAACGGATGAAGCAGATATTACCGGTAACCGAATACTGGTAGGGAAAAACCGTTTTACAGAAGGTCTGGGTATTAAATCTTCAGATTTTAAGTCACAGGAATACCTGATAAGGTTCCGTCCCCGCACAATCATACTGACAGGGAAAGACAAAGCAGATTATGGAGAAGTGATTTACGATTTCTATGAAACCCCTGCTGCGTATCGCACCTGGCCTACCTTCTGGGATGAACAGGGCACCCTTTATGCTGTATATGACTTTTTACAGAGGTACTGCGACATTCGCTGGTTTGACCATACCGAGTATGGCATAGAAATTCCTGAAAAAGAAACCATAACAATCAGGGGAGCTTCTATAAAAAGAGCCCCTTTTTTCCACTACAGGCACGCATGTTGGAGGGGCAGTTCAGGATATGATAAATACGTAGCTCTTCTTCCAAGAAGTGAAGATGACTGGAAAAGGTTTGAGGAAGCTATGTATCCCTCGCTTCATAAAGCATTTACAGGTGGTGATTATACGGCGGCAAAAGGGAGTTTCATTACACTCTTCAGGCTGAGGATGCGTGAAGGCGGAGCAAATATGCTTTGCAATCATTCTTTTAACTTTTATTACAACCGTTTCTGGAATGAGGAGAGCAAATATTTTGAAGAAAAAAGGCCAGAGTTTTTTGCAAAAGGGTCTTCACAGCAGTTGTGTTATACCTCTCCAGAACTGATAGAACAAGTTGTAAAGGACGCGAGAGACTTTTTTGACGGTAAAGGCAAGAAGGTAGGTGCGGTTGCATGGAAGGATTATTTCTGTTTGGAACCGATGGACAATGCCACTTACTGTAAATGCGATGAATGTCGAAAGTGGTATATTGGCGAAAAAGACCCGGCCTTCCATCATAAAGGAGAACACAGTAATTACTGGTTTAACTTTGTCAATGAAGTGGCAAAAGAGATTAAAAAAAGCCATCCGGATAAATTACTGGGAACACTTGCATATTCAACACATACATACCCGCCTGAAAAGGTATCTCTTGAGCCTAACGTGGCTGTTTCATTTTGTTTTTCTGCCAACCGCGGTGACTTATATTCCGAGGAGTATTATTACCAACTGGATATGTTAAAAAAGTGGGTTGAAGAATCTGAAAGACCTCTGTACCTGTGGCTTTATTATACGTTCCCGATGGAATTCGGCACACGCGGAAATTATCACGTTTTTCCTCCGTTTTTTGCCCATGCAATAGGAGAGCAGTTCAGGTTATTCCATCAATATGGTATTAAAGGAATGTTCCACTGCGGCTACGGACAGGAGGTAGAGGCGTATGTAACATACAGGCTGATGGACGAACCGACACTAAATGTTGATAAACTGCTTGATGAATATTTTAAAAGATACTACGGAAATGCTGCAAAACCTATGAAAGAACTGTATCTTGCCATAGAAGATACCTATACGAACCGGGAATATTATCCTGAAACAATTGCTTCAAGGCAGGAACTATCATGGGGATATCTCGGTACAGAAGAGAGGATGCAGAGTTTTGTGAAACTTCTTGAATACGCGAAAGAGATTGCAAAAACAGATGTTGAAAAAAAGCGCATAGAACTGTTTGAGATAGGCACCTGGGAGTATATGCTGGCAGGATTTGCAAGGTATAGCATCAGAAAAACATCTCCACTTCCTGTAGTAAACGTGCCAAAGGTGAAGCCGTCCAAAGGCAGTCCTGAAAATGTTGACTGGGAAAAAGCAGCAAATTTACCTGAAGGCTGGTATGAGAGGGGAAGTGCAGACCGCTCTGAAAGGAAGTTTGAGGCAAAGGTTGCGCATGACGGTAATTTTCTTTATCTGAAACTTATAGACCCATGCGAAACAGCCAAACTTCATTCATCTCCTGGCATATTCGCTTTTGATACATGGGAGTTATTTGTTGCAGCTCAGAGGGACCTACCCTACAGACAGTTTGCATTCGGACCCGGCGGTTTAATGGTGGCTTTGTCGCACGGAGAGGTGGCATGGAGAACCAATGTAAAAATAGGGGAACACAACATAAGATTTGTATCAGACACAACAAAGCCTGACAGATGGTTATCATATATCGCTGTTTCTTTTGAAGACCTTATACAGAAAGGTATCAAGCCTGGTGAAAAATTCTATATGAACATCATAAGGGTATCTAACCCTGCACTGGTTCAAAGTTCTTCAGTCAAGGGGATACCTGTAGATTCATGGACATCCTATGTAACGGTCCATGAGGTTGACAGGCTTGCAGAATTTGTATTGGAAGAATAAAAAATTGAAAGGGGGTGAATTAATATGATAAATAGTACAGGCATTTTAAAAAGTAGTGAAAAGGGGGTGAAAAGGGAAATGGAAATATATAGAAAAGTAAATAGCATAGGTTGTGCCGCGGTGCAATTTACATGCCTTAACCGCGAAGCGAGGCAGGTTGTACAAAAACCGTGGCATGAACAAGTCCACCGAAACTTTAGTGCAGGCGGATACCATAGATTCGAAAAACTACACGCAATGCACAAAGGTTTCACCCTGATAGAGCTGCTGGTGGTGATAGCGATAATTGCTATCCTGGCAGCAATGCTGCTTCCGGCACTTGAAAGGGCCCGTGAACAGGCAAGACGTAGTGTCTGTATAAGCCAGTTAAAACAGTTCGGTGTGGCTTTATATATGTATGCCAATGACTATGAAGGCTGGTTTCCTCCTTACATACAAGAGGATGGCTTTGCTAACGAGTCATCCGGAAATCCGGGTGATGATGATAAAGAAAGGCATATATATAATATGTTCGTGTTAACACCTGATTATATCCCCAACCCTGTTATTCTATGTTGTCCGTCTGCAATAGGGCAACAGGAAGGGTGGCGTTCAACAGTGCATCCGAATATAGCTACCGGATTGGGAGTTCTAATACCTGCAACCGCTGATAATGCAAAACCAGGGATTACAGATACCTATGACGGACGGAGTGTCACATATGCTTACAGACCGGGATTGAGAATGCAGGATGTACATAAACTCAACCAGTATGATGTAATTATGGCAGACCGCTCAAGAACCTCAGAGTGGAGAGATTGCCAGAAACCCTGGATGGCTTTTTCTTTAACACAGAAGGATGATTATGCTCGTCAAATGTATAATCACCAGTCAATCGGTGCACCTTTGGGAAAACAAAGGGGAGCAGGTGTAAACGCTCTTTATCTTGACGGCAGGGTGGAATGGGTTGGTGTAAATGTGAATTATGTTCTGCCGGCAGATAAACTTGTTGGACATGGAGATTTAAAGCACTTCGGTGCAGTACCATGGGTTTATTAAAAAAATTATATAAGGGGGTGTAAAATGCTTAGAGAAAAAGTGATTTCTCGCAAATCACATGGTTTCACTCTGATAGAACTGCTGGTGGTTATAGCTATCATAGCTATCCTGGCGGCAATACTGCTGCCGGTACTCAGCAGAGCAAGGGAAAGAGCCCGGGCAGCCACCTGTATGAACAACATGAAACAGATGGCTAACGCCTGGTTTATATACGTAAACGACTGGGGAGGATGGACACCAGGAGTTGCTCCTACCGATAATGTTTTTCTTAGACTTGTACTTGGTGGATATATACCTGAAAGTAATGTCGGGCTGTTCCTGTGCCCAACGGCGGAAAGATTTGGCAGAAAGGCGACAAGAACATCCGGAGATGTGTCTATTACCTCAAACTACGTTGCAAGCAACATAACTGCCATCAACCTTCTTACCCGTTCTTCCAGTACAATTCTGTTTATGGAAATAAACCATGATACTTATACTAATGATGCCCGTACTCTGATGGGTGGGGGTAGCGGACAAAACTTCGAGTGGATTCTATGGCTTCATAGTGGAGGCTCAAATTTTACCTTGTATGATGGCTCGGTAAAATTTATCCCTGCGCCTCCAGGCGGTGGAACAGTTGAGGACATGCAAAGAACCTGGTGGGGGGCATGGAACGACGACTACTATGGGTGGTATCCTGACTATGATGCGAGAAGAACGGCACAAGTCCGTATGATGGCATACATAAACTCTAAGCTGGGACTGGGAGAATAGTATAATTTCCTGCGGGTTATGTCAGGACAGGAAGCGATGAGAGTTTTTTGCCATATCATAAATACCGGGAGTATATCTTGGGTGTGATGGCGCGGTGCTGGCTCTTCATTCTCATATTCCGAAGCCAGTCTGGTTTTTCAGGAGATCCAATGAAAAAGGCCTTTTATATTTTACCGGTTGTTATATTGTTTTTGGGATTATTGGCGGTAAGTTGTGAATCAATGACTGTGGAAAAAGATATTCTGATTTACCTGCCGATGGATGGTACGACTGATGTCTATTTGCCTGGCAGCAGGGGTTTTATGCAGTCAAATTTCAACCGTGAAAGTTCAGCATATACACGGGATTTTTTAAAAGCTGAACCTGACCAGCCGCGGTATGTGGAAGGCAGATTTGGGAAAGGCATTTTTCTTGAATCAGGAGATTACGGTTTTTTTGACGGCGGTACAATGAACAATCTGTCATTAAAATCTTCAAAGGCGGACGGATATCCTGGAGGCTTTACGGTAAAAGGACCGGCACGATGCAAGAGAGAAGGGAAAGGGCTTGTCAGCAGGCTTTCATTAAAGGTGGAGGCTGAAGCAGGAGGCGGGATAGAAACTAAAAAGGCAAATCTCCCTCTGGCAATTAGATATATCGGATCTTTATATTTAAGAGGTGAAAAGGGAAACGAAAGGGTAAGAATAATTTTGGAAGATATTACAAATGGTGTCGTTCAGGAGAATGAAGTAGTATTAGCCAGTAACTGGCAGAGGTTTTTCGTTACGCTCCCGTATATTCCCGGGAAAAAGTTTGAAGATAAGGATATTGAGATTCCCATAGAGGTTGTTCTACGGGTGATATCGGAAGAGAAAGCATCTTTTTATACAGATGCACTTATGATTGAACAGGCCCGCAGGTACAGCACAAACGGGCACATTCCTTCTACATGGATAGAAGGCAGACAGGTACGCAGTAGTGATATCTTTAATATCCCTGCTATCCCTGAAACATTCAATCCTGAATCAGGAACAATAACTTTCTGGGTTAATATCCAATCAGAAAAAGCCGTCGGAAAAGACGCCTCTCCATATGGAAGAAATAGAACCCTTTTTTCAATTGGTTATGGTTGGAATACACCGCTCATATTGGATGTTTATCCTGACGGTCGGCTTATATACTCTTATTTCGGGAAAAAAGGTGCAAGCAAGGAGAGTTTGTATGAAGGCACAAAATGGAAATTTGTGTCCTTAACATGGGGAAAAAACAGAAGTTCCGTTTATCTTGACGGGAAAAAGGTGATTGATGTAACGGCAGAAAAAAGTTTTATGGATGAGGATATATGGGACAGTTTTGTCTTTATGATGCCGGGAAATGCAAATTTAGCCGGCGGACTGAAAACACACATAAACGGAGTTATGGATGAATTATATGTGTTCAAGAGAAGTTTAAACGAAGAAGAGATAGAGAAGATAAATCTGCAGGAACGGGTTGTGGATATACCGGCTGTTGTACCTGTTTATGAAATGCCTGTACGGGTGTTTTCAAGAGATATGGTGCGGGCTCCTTTAAGATTCACCTTTAGAAATTTATCGACAGAAAACCTGGATGATGTACAAACAACCTTCTCTGTTGAAGGAGTGAAAACAGAAATACAGAAAGAATCTTTTTCTCTTGAGAAAAACGGGGAAAAGGAAATTATCTATAGGATGCCTGTGGAAAATTTGTCCATAGGAAGTTACAGAATAAACATAGCGACTGTTGCAGGAGACAGAACGGTTAATTCTTCATTTGCCGTTAGTGTAGGTCCTTACCGTAATACTGACAGACTGCCTGTCCTGGCATGGCAGAGCAGCAGAAATCTTGAAGAGATGAAGAAATTCAAAGATTTAGGGGTTAACATCACTCGCGATACCAATCCGAGGGCTGTTGACTGGGCAACACAATTAGGGCTGCAAACGCATTCTCTTATGGGTATCAGGATTCCACCGAGAGAAGGAGTGGATGAAGATAGGATACTTTCAAATGACGGGAGATACTATAGTATCAATCCTTTCAGCGAGTATATAAGAGAAGCAGCCAGACGGAAAGCAGGCGAGTATGTGGAAAATAACTTCAAGAATATGGATACTATCAAATATGCAATTATACACTCTGAATGGTTGCTACGTATGGACTTCAGCCCTGCCTTTTGTAAAACAGTAATGGAGAGGTTCGGTATAGATTTGTCAAAATGGAAAGACGACCCGGAAGATGCGGGAAAATACGGGAGGTTTGGAAGAAATATGCTTCCGAACAACAGGCTTAAACCGACAGTTCTGGGAGAAAATTGGTTTCCTGCCGGAGGTGTTGTGGATACAGAAAAAGACAACTTTTACCGTTTCCATCTGTGGTGGCATACGCAAGGGCCCAATGAACAGATAATAAACCATATATGCATGGAGGAGATAAAAAAGGAAAGGCCTGATATAAAGACTATAATAGAACCCATACTCAGGCGTCCCCCCGTCAAGCCGTACAGAAAGAATACAGATATTGCACAGGAATGGTTTGTCTATCAAAATCCTGCAGAGCATGCGGTTAGTGTGCAGGAACGACTTGCCACAATAACCAGAGGTACGGACATTAAGATTTCCGGAATGCCTCAATTCCATTGGGTACAGGGGTATGCAGCACCATACGCAACCACGCCGCCGCCTGATTTATTCAGGCAGGTGGTATGGGTTTGCGCATCACGTCCGCTGTCTATGATGAGTTTCTGGGGGTGGCATGCAGAAATGGATAAAGGGCAGGCGCTTCTTATAGATGATATAGAGGAAAAATTTAAGGGCAGGGATTGGAAGGAAGCGGGGAGACTTGTCGGAGAGATGGGGAAAAGCGGACGGCTTTTTATCCCTGAGACAAAAGAGGAGTTTACGAAGATGTCGGAAACCCTCTGGCAGCCTTACGGTGCCCTTATGATGAAATGGAAAAATTATCCCCGCAAGGTTGCAATGGTTGACTCTTTTGCTTCTCAGATTTACAGCAATGTAACATGGCATGTGCCGGGGTGGCTTGCGGATACTCTTACTCTGTCAGGTATCCCTTACGACGTATTATACGACGAAGACTTTTTTGAGGATGGGAAATTGCTGGCTCAGTATGATATGGTTGTTTTGCCAAACACATATGCACTACCGGAAAAATCTTACCGGCAGATATTGAAGTTTGCAGAAGAAGGAGGGACTGTGATAGGGGATGATATCTGTAAGGTTGAAGGGATACCGGGCATGATGACATTTAATTCAAAACAGAGCGAAGAAATATATAAACTTGTCAAACAAACTGTTGAATTGCCCGTTATCACGAATACTGAGGATATTATCTGGAATATCATGGAACATAAGGGGGCAAGGTACCTTGTAGTTGTTAACAATAAAAGAGAATTCGGCAGGTACGTGGGGCAGTGGGGAAAGGTGAAAGACAAAGGGATTGCCCAAAAGGCAGAGTTTATGGTGAAAAAAGAGATGGCAGAGGTGGTAATAGACATTACGGCATCAGAGGTTGTTAATTTACAGGGAGATGGTAATTGGAACAGGTTTGCTTTTGACCTGGGACCGACAGAAGGAAGAATTTTTATGTTTTTAGATGATACACCGGGAAAGTTCTCCGCAAGTGCAAAAAAGGGAAATATCTTGCAGGGAGATACTGTAGAGATTATGCTGTACGTTGAAGGGGAAAAAGGTAGATTAAAAGGCGGAATACCTTTCAGTTATAATGTATCAAAACCGTCAGGTACTATGTTTGATTTTACAGGAAACGGCCTTATAGAAAACGGCAATTATATGCTTTCCTTTGTTATACCTGTAAATGCCGAAACAGGTATATGGAAGGTAAATGTGAAAGAATTTGCCACAGGGCTTGAAAAAACAGTAGAATTTGTTGTAGAGAAGAGATAACAAAACCATTCCGTAAAAGAATATGATGCTTATTCTATTTTTATTGTTGGTTTGTACATCTTGTGGTACCGTTATAGACCATTCTCCACAAAATCAGAAATATCTAAAAATCGCCCCGGTTTTCTGCGATAGTAAACTGAAAGAAGATGTGAAACATGGTGAGTGGTGCGAATATTATGATTCAGGTGAGATTAAAAAGCAGGGGTTTTATAACAGAGGGAAAGCAGATAAATCTTGGACAGAATACTATAAAAGCGGGGAAATTAAAACACAACTGTTTTTTGAAAACGGTATTCTTAAAAAAGAGAAACACTACCACAAAAACGGGATACTTGCTGAAGAAATAACATATATTGGAGAAGGTATGCTTTTTATAATTTATGATGAGCAGGGACAGGTTATAAACAGTGATTGAGAGTGCATCCGATTCGCTTTAGTAGATTTATCTGTGGATAAATATATTTTGCAAAGGTGAGGAAATGACAGAGCAAAAAGTTTACGGTCTACTTGCCTATCTTGATAAAAGACTCTTTGAGAAAAAAGCAACTCTTGAAGAAGGATGCATAAGAAAAGCAGAGTATCAAGCGCCGGGAAGATATATTTTTGAAGGCAAGGCATGGAAAAAAATAAAACTTCCCCTGCTGGCAGCGGAAGGAGAAACAATATTTTTTAAAACATCTTTCAATATTCGGGAAGCGGGATTTTCTCTTCGGTTTAATTTCAATAATGCGGAAGGACTGCTTATTCTCAATGGGAAGCCTTATTGCGGTATAGATAAATACCATAGTATCATCAGACTTCCTGCTATACTCAATAAGTGTAACATAACGGTTGAATTTTATTTCCCGGCATTCCCCTGTTTTGATAGAACAGTTCCCCATATATTTTCCTCCATTGACATTGTTAAAAGCAATCCTGAAATTGAGGAGTATTATTATCTTCTGAAGACGGTTTTTGAAGGCCGGAGTATCCTTGAAGAAGGGAAAGGGGGAAAAAATATAGAGGATATTATCCTTCAATCTGTTGACGTTTTTTACCCTGATAACCCTGCATCCATAAAACAGGCAACGAGAATACTCAAAAGTGTGTTTTTATTAAAAAGTATATCAGCAGGATTTACTCTTTATTTTTTAGGGCACAGCCATATTGACACTGCCTGGCTCTGGCAGATAAAAGAGACTGTCAGAAAGTGCAGCAGGACATTTTCAACTGCCCTTAGGAATATTGAAAATCATAATAATTTTATTTTCGGCGCAAGCCAAATACAACAGTATAGTTATGTGAAAAAATATTATCCTGAAATTTACGGGGAGATTAAAAAAAGGATACAGCAGGGAAGGTGGGAAGTGCTCGGTGCTCAATGGGTTGAACCCGACTGTAACCTTATATCCGGTGAATCGCACATAAGGCAATTCCTGTACGGGAAAAGGTATGTAAAAAAGGAGTTTGGTGCGGATGTGAGGATTGCATGGCTGCCGGATGTTTTTGGGTTTCCTGCTTCACTGCCGCAAATATTTAAAGGCTGCGGCATTGATTACTTCTATACAAATAAACTTTACTGGGGTAAAGCAGTAACAAACAGGTTCCCCCACAGTTTATTCCGGTGGCAGGGAATAGACGGAAGTATTATTCTTGCCCATACCCCGAAACTATACGGGTATTATAACGGTTTTCCAAATCCCTTTCAGATACTGGAAGCTGAAAAAGAATTTAAACAAAAAAAGGCATTTCCCTGTTGTCTTTTTCCCTTTGGATACGGCGACGGAGGAGGCGGCCCGTCGGATGAAATGCTTAATTACACCAAACTACTGAAAAAATTTCCGGGACTACCTGAAACGAAAAATTCAAAGGCAATTGACTATTTTGATAAGGCAGCAAAAGAATCAAAAAACCTGCCTGTATGGAAAGGTGAATTGTATTATGAAAACCATCAGGGATGCTACACTTCTCAATCAAAAGTAAAGAAGAACAACAGGAAAGCAGAGAACCTGCTTTTCGTACTTGAATTTTTACAATCTGCCAACTCCATATACGGTAAAAGAAGCCAGTCTTTTAGAGATATCTGGCAGAAGGTTTTAACTCTGCAATTTCATGACATATTGCCAGGTTCTTCAATATCGGGAGTTTATAAAGATGCGGAGGCTTTCTATACGGATGTTTTTGGTACTATCAACAGGAAGGTCAGGGACAATTTGGATGTTTTATCCTGTAAAAAAATGCTACATAGGAGAAAAAAGAATAATAACTGTATAATCTTTTTAAACCCGTTGAACTGGGACAGAAAAGAAATTGTAGCAGGAATCAAAAAAACCGAGGTGATAGAGATTGATATTCCTGCCTGTGGATATACCGTCTACAATCCTGCTGATTGTAAAAAGAACAGAGGGGAAAATGAAATAAGCATAAAAAATGACCGTATGGAAAACAGATTTTTTTCCGTCACCTTTAATAAAAACGGCAGGATAAAAAACATTTATGATAAGATTGCAGGAAGGGAACTTATTGACAAACAAAAAGATGCAAATGACTTTATTATCTTTAAGGACGGACCTTTATCCGAAGAGGCATGGAATATATATCCTGGATACAGGAAAACAGCAAGAACTTTCGGGAAACTTGCAGGCAGGAAGATAACAGAACGGGGATATTACCGGGCTATACTGCAGCAGACATTCAAAGAGGGGAAAAGCTGTATAATGCAGGAGATAATTATATACAGGGATATTCCACGAATTGATTTCAAGACATATATTGACTGGCAGGAGAGAATGAAAATGCTGAAAGTATCTTTTCCGACTACAATCTGTTCCAAACAGGCTTTTTATGAAATACCTTTTGGTACTGTGAGTAGACCGACAACCAGCAATACCTCATGGGAAGAAGCTAAAGATGAGGTGTCTGCCCATAAATGGGCTTGCTTGTCAGACGGCAGATGCGGCATAGCCTTATTGAATGATTGCAAATATGGCTATGATATTAAGGGAAGTGACATAAGAATGACACTGCTTCGTTCTTCGACATATCCGGATGCATTTGCTGATAAAGGGAAACATTGTTTTACATACAGTGTATTTACTTTCAGGGGAAAGGTTAAAAATTCTGAAATAGTCAGACAGGGCTATCAACTTAACATACCTCTTTTATCTGCTCCCTGTTCAGAACCAGCAGGCATTGAAAAATCCGTCAGCTTCATAAAGACAGAGGGTTTATCGGTAATTATCTCTGCATTCAAACCTTCGGAAGACGGAAGCGGATATATTTTGAGGTTTTATGAACCCATCGGCAGAAAAGGAAAGGTAAAAATAAAATTGCCTTTTAAGCCAAAAGAAGTCTGGGAGACAAATCTTATTGAAGAGAAGATAAAAAAACTTAAGGTTTCAGAAAACATAAAACTGCTTTTCGGTCCCTTTCAGATAAAAACCTTATTATTTATGTGAATTATTTTCGCATTCTGTTGTTATTCAATATAATATTTACCCGCCTTCGCAGATTTATCCTCCGTAGTCCTCCTCAGCCAAATGCTAAGGAAGGGGATACCTTAACAGGTAGTGTCAAGAAACAGATGAAAAGCAGATGAAAACAAAAAGATAGGTTTTTCTTACAGAAAATCAGGCAGCGGAGCAATTATCTTTATCTGTTAGACAGATTCAGAGAATGAATAGAAGGTTTGTTCTTAAAGGTAAGACTGTGGCGTCTTTACTTTTCCACAGAGAACACCCTCAAGTAAATAAGGTTCCAGATTCTATTTATCAAAAAGTAGTTTTGCTCAAGCAACAGGGATATCATCGTTTCTGTCAGCATATTTCAGAACTTTTACCGCCTCTTCTTTCCAAAAAAGAGAGGCAGTGGTTTATTAAATGAGGAAAACTCATTATCATCTGTCTCATAAGGCTATAAAAAACATTTTAGAGAAAGAGGGGATATACGAGAAGGTATATGAGGAGACAACGCCTGCTACAAGATTTGAGATGGATAATTTTGGTGAGTTGGTGCAGATAGATACTTCTCCCTTTTCTGGTGTGTGTGGATACAAAAGGATTTATTTAATTTTAACATTGGATGATTATTCCATGATAATTTTAGCAGGTAGGTTTGTTCTCTCTGATTCTGTCTATAATAATATGCTTATTTAGAGAGGCAATAGAAAAAGATGGAATATTTAAGATGGTTTATACAGATAATGCTTCTTTGTTTAATTACTTAAGGCATAAGAAGTGGTCATGGAAAGTTTATAATGAAGAGAGAAAGTTCTATGATAGCAATCTGGATAAACAGGTAATAGCGAGATAGAATAATCGCTTTTACAATTAGGGATACTTTTACTAAAATACTATCCAGGATATCCCAGAGCCGAAGGTAAGATAAAGCGAATATTCATATTTATCAGTTATTAAACCACTGGAAGGGCAAATAAACCCGAATGATGTATTCTGTCTTAATGACCCAAGAAAAGTAACACTATCTTATCTTTTAAACAATAGAAATCATAAGAAAACCAGATAAGCAATATTTAAAATTAATTGTGTAGCGAGGGAAAAGAAAAATTGGAATACGACATTCTATCTTTTAAACAACAAACAACACAAAGGCTTGACAGAGCAGGGGGTGGAGGTTATAATACATTGATAAATAAGGGGTTAGGGAAAATAGCCGGAGTGGTGGAATCTATTTCATATGTTTGAGGCAAGACGGTGAAAAACACCATAAAAGTAATAAACAGGATGGTAGAAGAGGGATTAATAAAAGATTATGCTGTCGGCGGCGGCATTGCTGCAATGTTTTATATAGAGCCGTTTCTTACATACGATATAGATATTTTTATACTCGTAGAGCGTCAGAAAGAGAATCTGGTTATACTAACCCCCTTGTATGATTACCTGAAGAAAAACGGATATAAATGGAAGGGTGAACATATGATTGTGGAGGGAATCCCGGTGCAGTTTATCCCTGCGGATGAACTTGAAGAAAATGCGATAAATGATGCTAAAAAGATAACATACGAAGGTGTGAAAACAAAGATAGTAAGACCTGAGTATCTGGTTGCAATTCTTTTACGGGCAGGCAGGAAAAAAGATATAAATAAGATTGAGCAGATTCTGGAAGAAACAAAGTTGGATAGAAGCAAACTGAAAAAGATTTTAGAAAAATATAGTTTGCTGAGCAGATTTATGCAATTACATGGTTCTTATGAAAAAGAATGGAAAAACTGTTAAAATCTTTCTGGGGAAAAAAAGGGTAATTACCCGTAAAGAATTATTTATCAGCAAAGAGAAATTTCACAAAGACCGGGCGAAAATGCCTTTTGAAAAGAAGATAGCCGCACTGGTGGTCTTGCAGAAAATATCGTCCGCAATTAAACCGGAGCGAAATATAAACGTTTGGAAGATATAAATAACTGAGTTTGTTAATACAGCCGGAGTGGTGGAATGGCAGACGCGCCGGACTCAAAATCCGGTGAGGGCAACCTCATGAGGGTTCAACTCCCTCCTCCGGCATAGCAATCGGTATATTCCGGGCACATCCTTAACACAATATTCCGGGCACATAGTTTACACTTTCTGGTATACTAACCTCTTGAAAAGGAGGTTAATATGCCATGGAAGGAGACAAGTGTTATGGATGAACGTACAAAGTTTGTAGGGCGTCTTTTATCCGGAGAAAAGATGGCTCAGTTATGCAGGGAATTCGGGATATCGCGTGTCACGGGTCATAAGATATGGAACAGATACAGACAAGATGGCGCAAGAGGTCTTTATACCCGCAGCAGGGCCCCGCAAAAACATCCCAACCAGCTTCCTTTTGAAATAGAACAACTTATAGTTCGGCTGAAGAAAGAGAAACCGAAATGGGGAGCTCCGAAGATCCGGGAACTGGTAAGGAACAAATATCCTGGTATAAAAGTACCTGCAATAAGCACGGTTCATTGTGTACTGGACAAGCATGGACTTGTAGACAAACACAAGAGAAGGAATAAATACCGTGCCACAGCGACCTATCTTTCAGTTCCCCAAGAACCAAATGATTTATGGTGCACGGATTTTAAGGGGCAGTTTAAGATTAAGAACGGCGCATACTGTTTTCCTCTGACAATATCAGATTTTGTCAGCCGGTATATCATAAGCTGTGAAGCGTTAAGCAATACAGAAATCAATCCGTGTTTTGCTGTTTTTGAAGAGGCGTTTCAGGAATATGGACTCCCTGTTGCGATAAGAAACGATAATGGAGCACCGTTTGCCAGCGGGAATTCCACATGGAATTTAACCAGGCTTTCGGTATGGTGGATACGGCTGGGAATTAAACTTGAACGAATCAGACCCGGCAACCCCCAGGAGAATGGCCGTCATGAAAGGATGCATCGCACACTTAAACTTGAAGCCACCGATCAATCTGTTTGTAATTTACTTCAACAACAGGAAAAATTTGACTATTTCAGGAAAGAGTTTAACTGTCAGCGTCCACATCAGGCTATAGAGATGAAACGTCCGGCCGATGTATACAGGCAGTCAGCAAGAAAATACACAGGGTTACCGGATATCACCTATCCCGGGTATGATAAATCGTTGATGATAACCAATTGTGGCAGGATATGTTTAAATGACCAGAAGATACACATAAGCAGGGCATTTGCCAATCAACCTGTAGGGTTAAAAGAAGTTGACAGCGGGATATGGCAGATTGATTTTATGAGTTATACTCTGGGGTTCTTTGATGTAGAAAATGACGGATTTACGCCAATTGATGATCCGTTTGGCTTCAAAATATTAATTTGACCAAAAGATGAATAAAAGTGTAAACTATGTCCCAAGAATAAAGTGTAAACTATGTGTCAGTAAGAACATTTTTGAATCGGCGAGAAAAAATCAGGCAACTATACCACCCTCTTCGCTGAGGTAGATGCCTTTTAATTTCATCTCAAGACTCTGAGGAT